>NZ_JAUQWH010000090.1 GCF_030757795.1 Actinoplanes oryzae | reverse complement strand
TCCCCGCCATGGGGCATTTTCACCGAAAATGGTGTCCGAGGGGGGACGTCCTAGACTCCCCCGAACGAGGACGTGTCACGCCGCAGGGGTGCGTCGATGACGCATCCAGCACACAGCCGCGCGATCCCGTCGATCCCGCGGCCTGACCGCGCCACAGTCCAGCCCCGCCAGCCGGTCATCCAGCGCGCGTTGCGCAAGCCGCCTCCGCTGGCCAAGCTGACCGATCTACGTACCAGCACCGCCGTGTACGGACTCAGCGTCCTGGACTCGCGCGGAAGGGTCGCTGACCGGCGGCTGCTACGCGCCCTGTCCTGGCAGCCCGGGCAACGGTTGAGCATTCGCCAGGGCGAACACCTCATCGTCATGACCGGCGATGACGCCGGCGTGTTTCGTGTCAGCGCCTCGAGCCTGGTGTTCCTGCCCGCAGTGGCACGGCGCTGGCTGCACCTGAAGACCGGCGACGGTGTCCTGCTCGCCGCTTACCCCGACGACGGCGTCCTGGTCGTACACCCACCAGCCGTGCTCGATCAGTTGCTGGCCGAGCTGCACCGCAAAGCCCTGGACGGTGAGAGCCGATGAGTACTCCCCCACCGGATCAGGCCACCCTCGAGGCCGCGCTGTTGCTGCTGGACCGCCTGGGTGTGACTCCCACCGATTGATCAGCGCTCCGGCGCCACGCGAGGAGGTCCCTACGTTCGCCGAATACGTGCCGAAGGTGGCAGCCGCGGTGTCACGGGGAATGCGTAAGGCCTACGGCACCTACTGGAACCGCATCATCGAGCGCTGGGGCCCGCGGCGCCTCGACGAACCCAAACCCATCGACATCGAAGCGTTCGCCGCCGAAATCCGGGCCAACGCCAAGGTGCGCGCCAACTCCCGGGGCGGGCGCAGCGCAGCGGAACACTGCGTCGCGGCGTTCCGCTGCCTATACAAACGCGCCGTGGCCGACGAACTCATCACCGCCGACCGTGACCCCGCAGCCCGGGTCGCGAAACCACGACGCGCACCCACCAACCGGCGAGCACTGTCCGACAGCCGCCTCGAAGACATCTACGAGGCAGCGGCCTCCAGCGGAGACGATCCCGAGCTCGACAGTCTGATCGTCCGGCTGCATGTGGAGACTGCCTGCCGCCGCGGCGGCGCCCTCGCGCTGAGACCCGAAGACCTGGATACCGAACAGTGCCTCACACAGTTGCACGAAAAGGGCGGCACCTCACGCTGGCAACCAGTCTCCCCCACCCTGATGTCATACCTGCTCGGCCACGGACAACGACGCGGCGCCACACCAGGAACCCCATTACTGCGCTACCGCGACGGGCGAGCGCTGACCTACCGCCGCTACGACGGCCTGTTCCACCGGCTCCGCCGACAGCTGCCCTGGGCCGCGTCCATCAACCTCAGCGCCCACTGGCTACGCCACACCACCCTCACCTGGGTCGAACGCAACTACGGCGAAGCCGTCTCCCGCCGCTACGCCGGACACGCCGAAACCGGCAGCAGCGACGCCGGCACCATCGCCATCTACACCAAAGCCGAACTCGAAGAAGTCGCCGCCGCCCTCGCCATGCTCACCCAAGAACCACACCCCCTCGCCCCACCCCACACCTGAAGACAGCGGTGCTGGTGGTCACAGCAAACCGCTACGGCCACCAGCACCGCCTCATCACCGGACGAACTGCGCATACATCCCTGAATTGCGGACAGCGGCGTTCACAGCACCAACAAGCGAGACGCCCGGCGGGTACCGCCCACCGGAGCGACGCCCTGTAAGTGAGCGGGCTGTGGCCGCCCTCCCGCGTTCTCTCAGCCGATCAGGAAGACCGGGCAAGGCGCGTGTTCGACCACCGCGCGGCTCACCGAGCCGAGGAGCGTTTCGGCGACGCCACCATGGTTCTGACGACCGGCCACGACAGCAGCCGCTTCCTGCGACGCGCTGATCAGCGCACCGGCTGGGTCGCGCCGGGTGCAGCGGTGGTGCACCTCGACGCCGTCCACCGTCTCCACGTAGTCACCGGCTACGGCTGCCGGGCTGCTATGCAGCAGGACGAGGCCGCAGCCACGGACCCGGGCCTCCGCCATGGCGAAGGCGGCAGCACGCTCGCCCAGGGGCGAGCCGTCGGTGACCGCCGCCAGGGGTCTGCGGGCGAAGTCGGGGCCCGGTGGCCAGCCCGGGACCCGCACTATCAGCACAGGACCGCGGTGGTGCGCGGCCACGGAATCGCCGACGGTCATCCCTAGCATCGCGCCGGCGGCACCGTGGCGGCGGCCGACCACCACGAGATCGGCGTCCTGCACCGCGCCCAGCAGCGTGCTCGCGGGGGGACCGATCGCGAGCCGGCTGTGCACCGTGACCCGCTGCGACTGGGCGTGGACCCGGTCGGTCAGCCGGCGCAGCAGTTCGGCTCCGCTGTCCCGGTCCGCACCGCTGATCGCGCGTTGCACGTGTACCAGACGCAAGTCCCAGCCGTGCACGTCGGCCTCGACCGCGGCATGGTCCAGGGCCACGTAACTGTCCGGCGAGTCGTCCACGCCCACCGTCACGAGTCCAGGCCGTCCGGGCGTTGATCCGGCCGTTCGTACGGTGTGCGTCCTGGCCTGCTGATACTGCGCCGCACCCAGGTATCTGTTCATGGCCTCGCTGTAACGGGTGGGCCGCCCGAGATCGGCGCTGTGCCGACGAGCCTCTTGTTCCGTTCTCTGCCGGTCGAGCTCCCTCATCTCACACCTCCAGCGGGTGGTGTGCCGACATCGCCTCGGGCCTTGGTCAGGCCACGCCGAAGGCCACGCCGGCATCCAGCGTGTTGCGGTCGTCCCAGTCATAGGTGATCTTGTTGACGACGCTCACCACGCCGGGGACGTGGCGGGTGAGCCGGGTTGCGAGGTCGGCGGTGGGCCAACGGTCGACGTGACCGGCAAGGGTCACCATGCCGTCGTCGACGTCCGCGCGGGCGTCGTTCGCCTCGGTCAGGAACGGCCGCAGCACACCCTGCGCGATCGCACGTCGCAGATCGCTGTCCTGCCGCAGGTGCACCTTGAGCAGGTCACTGCGGGTGACGATGCCGACCAGCCGTCCCAGCTCGTCGACGTCGTCCACTCGCCAGGTGGTCATGGCTGTACTCCTTTGTCCGTCACTTCGCACGCCAGGCGTCGTCCGGAAAGCCCGGCAGGGGCGTCAGTCCCGGGCCACTGGGACCGCCCGTCAGCGCTGCGGGTGCCGCTGTCTGTCCCGCTCAGCGAGGTCCTGCATCACTCGCCGGTATTCGGCGGCACTGATCGATCGCTCGATCAACTGCCGGGCAAGCATTCCTTCGAGCCCGCCGATCCAGCGCCACCGCGATGGCGCAGGCCTCCACCAGCGCCGCCGGCGCATCCCCGAGGAACTGCCGAGCCTCCTCATGCGCCGAAGCCGGCAGCCACCCCCGCAACGCCAGCATCCCGTCGCGGATCTCGATCACCCGCCGATAGAGCCGCAGCCGCACCTCCTCGAACCCGGCCAGCTCGATCAGCGCCCGCCGCCGCGAAAACAGGATGACGTCCGGAAAGGTCCGCCGCATCACGGTCCACAACGGACGCAGGGCCCACAGCGACCGGTACGCCCGGACAATCGTCCGCCCCTTCCCGGCCGCCGGGACAGCCGCACCCACGACGGCGAGGATCATCCCGACCGTACGCACCCCGTTGGCGACCGGTTCGAGCGGCGTGAACGACACGGGCGCCCCGAGCGCGCCCGCGATGACGATGGTCGTCTTGACGACGGCGTACAGGGCGATGATCCACACGCCGATCGCCATCGCGCGCAGTCCCAGGCGGAGACTCCGGGAGGACGCCGCTCCGGAGGGGCGCCAGAAGATCAGGCCCGCCACGGTGAGCACGCCGCCGAGATAGCTGTTGAGGACGATCCAGTACGCGGTGTCCGTACCGATGAGGGAGACCAGGGCGACCAGCACCGCGACCGTCACGACCAGCTGGCGCACCGCGGTCCGGGGATGGGTCTCGGCCCAGCCGGTGACCAGCATGACGAAGCGCAGCAGGAAGTAGGCGCTGAGCACGGCGAACAGATGCGGCACCGCGGCGGCGTGAGCGGTCACGTGGTCGAGGGCCGCGGAGCCGGCCGGGGACGACGCGGTCTTGACGAGGGCGAGCGCCAGCACGGTCGCCCACAGGGCCCGCTGCTCGGGTCCGCGACCGAGGGTGGGCAGGCGGATCAGCACCGTCGCCCAGAGCACGAGGAACAGGGCGCTGGAGAGGCCGCCGTTCACCGGCGGAACTTGAGCACGTCGGCGAGAATGCCCAGGGTGCCGCCGCCGGGGCGGGCGCGGACGCCGGCCGACCGGGCCCGGATCAGGGAGGCGAGCATCTCGGCCTCCCGCTCCTGGGTGGTGGTGTAGCTGACCCGGCCGAGGATGCGCGAGACCGTGGCGGGGTCCACATCGGGGGCGAGCCGGGCGATGGCGCCGCCGCTGACGTCGAGGCCGGTGCTGTGGCCGCTGAGCATGTGCGCGAGCTCGTGCAGCACGATGTGCTCGGCGTGCAGCCGGGAGGTGCCGGGGTCGTAGAAGACGTAATCGGCGTCGCCGGCGGCGATCCAGAGGCCGCAGGGGGCGCCGGCCTCGAGCCCCGGCATCGGTCGCAGGACGAGCGGCCGGTTCCGGTGCGCGGCGACAACTGCCGCGAAAGCGTCCAGATCGAACGGTTCCGGCACATCGATGCCCGCGAGTCGTTGCTCGCAGCGCCGGCGCAGGCTTCGCACCTCGATCCCCTCGGTCGGACACCCGGAACCGCAAGCCTACCTGTCCGAAACTATCGCTCCTGGTAAATGTCCGGGATGCCGTCCTCGTCCGCGTCCCGGCTCTCCTGTTCGGCCACGTGGCGGTAGTGCCTGTTCCGCAGCCGCAGCACGATCGCCGCCAGCAGGATGGCGAGCGCCGACCCGGCCAGGACGCCGATGCGCGCGTGGTCGTTGTGCGGGCTGCCCTCCCCGTACGACAGCTCGGCCACCAGCAGCGACACGGTGAACCCGATCCCGCCGAGCAGGCTCAGCCCCAGCACGTCCCACCAGCTCAGCCCCGGCCCCAACTCGGCGCGGGTGAACCGCTGCACGACCCAGGTGGTGCCCGTGATGCCGACGGCCTTGCCCACGACCAGCCCGGCCACGACGCCGAGGGTGACCACGTCGGTCAGGGCCGCCCCGATACCGCCCGCGTCCGCGATGGAGACCCCGGCGGCGAAGAGCGCGAACACGGGTACGGCGACCCCGGCGGAGATCGGCTGCCAACGCTCGGCGAACCGGCCCGCGAGACCGCTGCGCACCGGCACGGTGAAGGCGAGCAGCACGCCGGCGACCGTCGCGTGGATGCCGGACTCGTGCATCAGCCACCAGGCCGCCAGGGCGAGGGGGAGCAACAGCCACCACGCCCGTACGCCGCGCTGGACCAGCAGCCCGAACAGCGCGATCGGCAGCAGGGCGAGCAACCCCGGCGCCGGGTGCAGCGACGACGTGTAGAAGATCGCGATGACGACGATCGCCAGCAGGTCGTCGACCACGGCGAGGGTGAGCAGGAAGAGGCGCAGCGCCGACGGGAGATGCGTGCCGAGCACCGCGAGCACGGCCAGGGCGAACGCGATGTCGGTGGCGGTCGGGATGGCCCAGCCGGCGAGCGTGCCCGAGCCCTGGTTGATCAGCGTGAAAATGAGCGCCGGCGCCGCCATCCCGCCGACCGCCGCGAGGATGGGCAGGGCCGCGCGCCGGGGATCCCGCAGACCGCCGGCCACAAATTCCTGCTTGAGCTCCAGCCCGGCCACGAAGAAGAAGATCGCCAGCAGCCCGTCGGCGGCCCAGTCCGCCACGCTCAACGGCCCCAGGTGCAGGTCGGCGAGGCCGCGATAGGCGTCGCCCCACGGCGAGTTGGCCCAGGCGAGCCCCACGAGCGCCGCGCCCAGCAGCAGCATGCCGCCCACGGTCTCGGTGCGGAGCAGCTCGGCGATGCGCCGGGCCTCGGGCCAGGTGCCGCGGGAGAACAGGCTCATCGTGCCTCCGTCAGGGGTCGGTCCAGCGAACGCCGACCAGACTTCCCGGCACACCTCAGGCAAGCGTACTACCAGCGTAGTAGGCGTGCCCGGCGCCACTTACCGCGTGGGGAGGACGCGTCCGGGGCGCCCGCGCTCGTACGGTGATCGGCGTGGGAACAGCAGTGGCGATCGCGGCGTGCGTGGCGTCTGCCTGGGCGTACGCCGTCGGGGCCCTGCTGCAACAGCGCGTGGCGGACCGGCCGCTCCGGCTCCTGCTCCGCCTGCCGTCGTGGTGGGGGGCCGTGGCGCTCAACGGGCTCGGCGGCCTCCTGCACGTGGTGGCGCTGCGCTACGGGCCGTTGTCGCTGGTCCAGCCGTTCGGGGTGCTGACGCTCGTGGTGGCCGTACCGTTGGCGGCGCTCGTGGCCCGGCGTGCCGTCACCCGGCTGGAGTGGCACGGCATGGGACTCACCGTCGCCGGTCTCGGCGGCATCCTGGTCATGACCGGCTCGGCGGGCATCGGCGTCCTCGGCGCGGGCGACGTCCTCGGCCTGCTGCTGGTGACCGCGATCGTGCTCACCGCGCTGGCCGGCGCCTCGGGGCTGTGGGTGGCGGCGGCGGGCGGGATCGCGTTCGGCGTGTCGTCGGCCCTCACCCAGACCGCGACCGTACGCCTCACCGCAGGTGACTTCGGTCTCCTGACCCTCGTGACGGCGCTCGCCGTGGCCGTACTGGCGACCGTGGGGCTGATGTTCACGCAGCGGTCGTTCCGGGCCGGGCTGGGCGCGCCGCTGGCCGTGGGCACGCTGA
Source organism: Actinoplanes oryzae (assembly GCF_030757795.1). GTDB lineage: Bacteria > Actinomycetota > Actinomycetes > Mycobacteriales > Micromonosporaceae > Actinoplanes. Next base: position 28,406 of record NZ_JAUQWH010000090.1, on the reverse strand, counting down.
CCAACCCGGTGGCCGCCGCGGCGATCGGGCTGGTGCTGCTCGGCGAGGAGGTCGCGGGCGGCCGGGTCGGGCTGACCCTGGCGCTGTGCAGCGCGGTCGGCGCCGGCCTGGGCGTGGCCCTGCTGGTCCGCGCTCGGGAGACCTCGCGCCCCGCGGCACCCGTGCCGATCTAGGCTGGGGGCGTGGCCAAGTACTTCGACGTGCACCCCGACAACCCGCAGCCCCGCGCGATCAACCAGGTCGTCGGGCTGCTGCAGGACGACGGGCTGATCGCCTACCCGACGGACTCCTGCTATGCCCTCGGCTGCCGGATCGGCAACGCGGCGGGCATGGACCGGATCCGGGAGATCCGGCACCTGGGCAGCGGCCACCACTTCACCCTGGTCTGCCGCGACTTCGCGCAGCTGGGCCAGTTCGTGCAGATCAGCAACGCGGTCTTCCGGCTGGTCAAGGCGAGTACGCCGGGCAGCTACACCTTCATCCTGCCGGCCACCCGCGAGGTGCCGCGGCGCCTGCTGCACCCCAAGAAGAAGACCGTCGGGGTACGCATCCCCGAGCACACAGTCACCCAGGCCATCCTGGCCGAGCTGGGCGAGCCGCTGCTGTCGAGCACGCTCCTGCTGCCCGGGCACGAGGAGCCGTTGACGATGGGCTGGGAGATCAAGGAGGAGCTCGATCACGTCGTGGACGCGGTGATCGATTCCGGCGAGTGCGGCACCGTCCCGACGACCGTGGTGGACCTGTCGGAGGGTGTCCCGGAGGTGTTGCGCGTCGGAGCGGGCGACCCCACGCGCTTTACTTCGTGACTGATCAAACTCCTAGCATCTTCACAGGTTCGTGACCACCGGTGCTTATTGTTCACCTCTAAGGTCTACTTTTATGGCTTGGCGTAAGCAGGTTAATGTCCGGTTGGCCCGGAAGACCGGGATGCAGGTCGTGCACCGCCAGGGGAAGCTCCGGCTGGTCCCGGTGCCGCAGCGGGAGCTCGCGGCCCCCGGCTTCCTCTTCTCCTCGGTGCGCTCCGGCTCGACCCTGCTGCGGATGATCCTGAACAGTCACTCCGAGATCTTCGCGCCGCACGAGCTGCACCTCGCGCACATCAAGGTCAAGTGCGAGCTGCCGGCCGCGAAGACGGCCATGGAGCAGCTGGGCTTCACCGAGCGCGAGCTCACCAACATGGTGTGGGACCGCCTGCTCACCAAGGCGCTGCAGGACAGCGGCAAGAAGATGCTCGTCGAGAAGACGCCCAACCTGGTCTTCCAGTGGGCCCGCGTCGCGCAGGCCTTCCCCGACGCCAAGTTCATCTACCTGCTGCGCCACCCCGCCTCGATCCTCGACTCCTGGCAGCGCGCCCGCACCAGCCAGACCGAGGAGGAGGCGATCGCCAGCGTCACCAAGTACCTGACCGCGCTGCGCGAGGCCCGCAACAACCTGCCGGGGCACACCGTCCGCTACGAGGACCTGACCCGCGACCCGGCCGGCGAGGCCCAGAAGATCTGCGCCTACCTCGGGGTGGCCTACGAGCCCGCCATGGTCGAGTACGGCAAGGCCGACCACGGTCCGCTCGTGGCCGGCCTCGGCGACTGGCAGGAGAAGATCAAGACCGGCGCGGTCCAGGAGGCGCGGCCGGTGCCGCAGATCGAGCTCCCGGACACGCTCAAGGCCCTCGCGGTCGATCTGGGCTACTGACCTTCCGCGCCCGTCCCTTGCGCGCGCTGGTCCCGTCCGCGCGCGCCCGTCCCTTGCGCGCGCGCCTGGTCACTTCCGCGCGCCCGATCACTTGAGCGTGCGCCCGGTCACTTCCGCGCGCCGGTCACTTCCGTGCGCCTGTTCTTTCCGTGCGCTTGCGTGCTGTGCGGCCTGCCTTTTTCACGCTTGCGGGCCGCGCAGCCTGCCCTTTCCGTGCTTGCGTGCTGTGTGCCGCGCGGGCGTGTGGCCCTCGGGGCTTACTTCCGCAGCGGGGCCAGGGCGTCGTTCAGGCGGGCGAGCTCGCGCACGACCGGCCCGACGCTTCCGGCGATGATCTCGTTCGGCACGAACTGGCCCTCCTCGTCGAGGAACTGGCCGACCAGCGGGATCGGCACCTGCTCGAAGATCGGGACCATCCGCAGCGTGGTGACGACCTGCTTGAGCGCCTGGGTGGCCCGCAGGCCCGCGCTGACCCCGCCGTAGCTCACGAACGAGACCGGCTTGTCGGCCCACTCGGCGTGCAGGTAGTCGATGGCGTTCTTGAGGGCCGCGTTGAAGCTGTAGTTGTACTCCGGGTGGACGAACACGTACGCGTCGCCGCGCTCGATCGTCTGGCTCCAGCGCTTGGTGTGGTCCTGGGTGTACTGCCGCAGCCGGGGGTGGTTGGGCTCGTCCATGAGCGGCAGGTTGTAGTCCGCGATGTCGACGAGCTCGACCTCGAAGGGCCCGTGCTCGGCCGCCGCCCGGGCGAACCACGTGGCGACGGGAAGGCCGATGCGGCCGGGCCGGGTGCTGCCGACGATCACCTGAAGAAGTGCCATGAACCCATCTAATCAGCGGACGCGTGCCGATCCGGAACGATGTGACAGACTGCACTAATACTTGCGACCGCAACGTCTGACGCGGCAACCAACGGAGGTCAGCATGCTCCACCGGCTCGAGTTCGGCGCGCTCGTGACCGGAGTCGACGCGGCCCGCGAGGCCGAGCGGCTGGGCTACGACCTGGTGGCCGTGCGGGGGCAGGACGCGTGGACGACGCTGAGCTGGATCGCCGGCGTGACCGACCGGATCCGGCTCGTCGCGCAGGTTGAACCCGGAGAAATCGCCCCGGCTGTCCTGGCGCGTTCGGCTGCCAGCCTCGACCTGCTCACCGGCGGGCGGGTGACCCTGGCGCTCGCCGACGAGCCCGGGACCGCGGAGACGGTGGAGATCGTGCGCGGTGTGCTCGATGCGGGGGAGCCGCGGCCGTACAGGCATCTGGGCGAGCACTATCGGGTTCCGCAGGCGCAGCGGGGTCCGCTGCCCGCGCACCGGATCTCGATCTGGCTGGCCGGGGCGGATGCTCGGGCGGTGCGCCTCGCCGGCCGTAGCGGTGACGGGTGGATCGGGACCGCCGACGAGCTGGCGACGGCCGGCAAGCTCCTCGACGAGGCCGCGGCGGAAGCAGGCCGCGACGCCACCGAGATCCGGCGCGTGGCCGTCGTCGAGCCGGCCGGCTCGGAAGTCTCCGACCCGGGCGTCGTGGCGGAACTTCTGTCGCTCGTCGTCGAGCACGGCGCCGGGACGTTTCTGCTGCGCACGGATGATCCGGGTGAGCTGCGTCGCTTCGCGGACCTGCGGGAGAGCCTGGTGCGCCGGCTGCCCGAGCCGCCGCCGGCCGAGACCAGACCCGCAGCAGTACGGGCGAAGCGCCGCCCGGGCATCGATTATGACAATGTCCCGGCGAGCCTCGTGAGCACCGCAGTCGAACCAGGTGATCTGGACTACGCGCGCGTGCGGTCGACGTACATGCGTGGGGGTGCGCCCGGGCTGGTGCTCCGCCCGCGCACGACCGCCGAGGTCGTGGATGCGTTGGCGTTCGTGCGGGCGCATCCCGCACTGCCGTTCGGGCTGCGCAGCGGCGGCCACGGCATGAGCGGACGGTCCACGAACGACGGTGGCATCGTGCTCAGCGTCCAGGCGCTCGACACGATCGAGGTGCTCGACGAGGCCCGGCGGCTGATCCGGGTCGGCCCCGGCGCGCGCTGGACGGACGTGGCGCAGTTCCTGATGCCGTACGGATGGGCGCTGAGCTCGGGCGACTACGGCGGCGTGGGCGTCGGCGGCCTCGCCACGGCGGGCGGCGTGGGCTGGCTGGCACGCGAGCACGGCCTGACCATCGACCACCTGCGCGCCGTCGAGATGGTGCTGGCCGACGGCACGGTCGTCCGCGCCTCGGACGACGAGAACCAGGACCTGTTCTGGGCCGTGCGCGGCGCCGGTGCCAACTTCGGCGTGGTGACGTCGTTCGACTTCAAGGTCGACGAGGTGGGCGACGTCGGCTTCGCCCAGCTCGTCGTGGCCGCCGACGACCCGGCCGACCTGCTGGTCCGCTGGGGCCGGGCGATCGAGGCGGCGCCGCGTACCCTGAGCGGTCAACTGATCATGGGGGCGCCGCGCCCCGGCCAGCCCGCGTTCGCGCAACTGATGGCGGTCGTCGACTCGTCGTCGCCCGACGAGATCATCGAGACGCTGCAGCCCCTCGCCCGGCTCGCGCCGCTGTACAACCAGAATGTGGTGCTCACCCCGTACGCCGGGGTCATGGCAAACGCCGCGGAGGGCTATCACAGCGGGCAGGGCGATCCGGTCTCGCGCTCGGGGTTGATCGAGCACCTGACACCTGCCTTCGCCCGGGCCGCGGCGGATCTGATCGCCGGCGGCGCGGTCCACTGGTTCCAGATCCGCACGGTCGGCGGCGCGGTCGCCGACATCCCGCCGGAAGCCACCGCGTACGCCCACCGCTCGGCCAACTTCTCCATCGTCGCCATGGGCTCGTCCGCCCGCCGCGTCGACGCCGCGTTCGCGCCGCTGCGCAGCCACTTCGACGGCATGTACCTGAGTTTTGAAACCGGCCTCGACCACGTGACCGACGCCTTCCCGCCGCCGACCCTGACCCGCTTGCGGACGCTGAAACGGCGCTACGACCCGGACAACCTGTTCCGCGACAACTTCGCCCTGGGAGATGCGAGATGACGGACTACGGGCACGACCTGCTCTTCGGCGCCTTCGTCACGCCCGCCGCGACCGCCGGCGTGGAACTGGCCGTCACCGCCGACCGCGCGGGGCTCGACCTGGTCACCTTCCAGGACCACCCGTACGTCGCCCGCTTCCACGACACCTGGACGCTCCTGTCCTACGCGGCGGCCCGTACGTCCCGGATCAAGCTCGCCGCGAACGTGCTCAACCTGCCGCTTCGCCAACCGGCCGTCATCGCCCGCAGCCACGCGACCCTGGACCGCCTGAGCGGCGGCCGCATCGAGCTGGGCCTGGGCGCCGGCGCCTTCTGGGACGGCATCGAGGCGATGGGCGGCCGCCGCCTCGCCGCCGGCCAGTCGATCGACGCCCTGGCCGAGGCGATCGCCATCATCCGCCAGGTCTGGGACACGACCGAGCCCGGCCCGGTACGCGTCCAGGGCGCCTACTACGACGTCGCCGGCGCCAAGCGAGGCCCGGCGCCGGCCCACGACATGAGCATCTGGCTGGGTGCCTACAAGCCCCGCATGCTCCGGCTGGCCGCCCGCGCCGCCGACGGCATTGTGCCGTCCCTGTCGTACCTGCCGGGCGGCATCGACGACTACACCGACCTCAACCACCACATCGACGACGCCGCAACCGCCGCCGGCCGCAGCCCCGCCGAAATCCGCCGCCTCCTCAACATCAACGGCACCTTCTCCGACTTCGGCCGATCCTTCCTGGACGGTCCGGCCGAGCAGTGGGCGGAGGACCTGGCCGGCGTGGCTCTCGAACACGGCGTCAGCGCCTTCATCCTCGCCAGCGACAACCCGGCCGACCTCGAACTCTTCGCCGCCGAGGTCGCCCCGGCGGTGCGAGACCTGGTGGCCGCCGAACGCGCTTAGCCCTCGTCGGGAATGCCGCCAACAGCTCGGCCGCCACGCTGGTTGGCAGGGCCGTCGACCAGATGTGCTCCGCGGGGGCCGCTTCAATCCCCAGGACCTGGCCCGGCTCGATCATCCAGTCGTCCTCATCGACGCCGGGCACGGCACGAAGAATGGCCGATAGAACTCCCGCATCCGCCGCGGTGTCGAAGCCGATGACGAGATAGGTCTCGCCGCCCTGCGCTCGCGCGACCGCCGTCACGCTGAATCGCCGGAAAACGGTGTGGTGCGGCCGGCCGGCCCGCAGAGACTGTGCGATCAACCTGCCGATCACCCGCTTGGGCTGCAACTCCCAGGCCACGGTGTGCTCCGCGTGGAGACGGTCCCAGTCCCATTGCGTGGGTAGCCAGCGATCGGAGGACGCGACCGAACTCGAGGTCCTGGCTTCTCGCTTCGCCGTCGCGGCAAGGGCGGCATAGAAGTCCGCCGGTAGCCGCCTGCATCCAGCCACCATCGGGCGGCTGGGTCACTACGCTCCATCGGCAGAGCCGTTGCGGCACCCCGCCAGCGGCCCGTCTTCACCTTGAACCACAGGCGGTCGGTAAGGGACCTGATCCGCTCCGCCCCACCCGCGGTGCAGGTCTCGGGCAGTCTTTGCGCCTCTTTGATGAGGTCGTGACTCACATCGGAGAGCGGGATGTCGACTGCTGGAACAGTCACGTCGAGCATTGCCAGGCACAGGCGTGTCGGACGTACCGCCGAGGGGGTAGTCATGCAGCAACGCTAGGGCCGCCCCCTCGGACTGGTCAAAGCGCAAGATGACTAATGACTGTCCGGCATGCCGCCGAGCTCATTGATGCGTTCGATGGATAGGCCGGTCAGCAGAGACACGACGCTTCCCGGGGTGCCGTCGAGCTTGCGCAGGTTTTCGCGGACCTGGGCGATGATCTCGTCGCGGTGCTCGGCGGCGTACTGGCGGATGTAGGCCTTCTCGGCCTCCGTGTAGGGGGTGTCGCGCAGGTAGGTGTCGTAGGTGAGGAACCGGATGCCCCGCGGGTCGGTCGTGAGGGGTTCGGTGTCGGGCATGCAAGCCTCCGATGCGCTGGAGTCGGCGGGTCCCAGTGTATCGGAGACTTGCTCAGCGCCTAGTTGATTCTCGGTGGACGGTGATGACCGCGACCGGGAAATTGCGGCCGGTCTTGGCCTCGTAGGTGGCGGCGTCCGGCCAGTACTCGTGCCAGACGCCGTAGAGCTTCTCCCAGTCGTCGCGGCCGGGGAGGACGACGCGATGGCCGGCTTCGCGGGTGCCGATGATCTTGGTTGGGCGGGTCCGTCGCTGGTCGTGCCGGGCGTTTCGTAGGCTCGGCGCATGACGTCATCGCTGGGAGTCGCCGTCGCCGGGTTCGGCTGGATGGGGCGCGTTCACACCCAGGCCTACCTGCGGGTTCCGCACCACTTCCCGGAGCTCGCCCGGCGGCCGCGCCTGGTCGCGGTCGCCGACGACGTGCCGGGCCGTGCCGAGCAGGCCGCCGGACAGTACGGCTTCAGCACCGCGACCACCGACTGGCGCACCCTGCTCGACGATCCGGCTGTCGAGGCCGTCAGCATCGGCGCCCCGAACTTCCTGCACCGGGAGATGGGCGTCGCGTTCGCCCGGGCCGGCAAGCACATCTGGATCGAGAAGCCGGTCGGCCTCACCTCGGCCGATGCGTCGGCTGTCGCCGCGGCGGTACGCGAGTCCGGCGTCCAGGGCACCGTCGGCTTCAACTATCGCAACGCCCCGGCAGTCGCCACCGCACGGGAGCTTGTCGCCGCGGGTGAGCTCGGGGCGATCACGCATGCGCGCTTCCGGCTGTTCAGTGACTATGCGGCGCACCCGGACGGCGCCTTGACCTGGCGTTATTCGCGCGGGCGCGGCGGCAGCGGGGTGCTCGGCGATCTGGCCGCCCACGGCGTCGACCTCATCCGTCACCTGCTCGGCGAGATCTCCGCGCTGGTGGCCGACACGGCGATCTTCGTGCCCGAGCGGGCCCGGCCGGCCGGGGCGACAGCCGGTCACGCCCGCGGCACCGGGGAGCCCGGCCCGGTCGAGAACGAGGACTATGTCGGCGCCCAGCTCCGCCTCGCCTCCGGCGCCCGGGTGGTGCTCGAGGCCAGCCGCGTCGCGGTCGGCGACCAGAACAACTACGGCTTCGAGATCCACGGTACGCGCGGCCAGGTGGCCTGGGACTTCCGCCGGATGGGCGAGCTCAGCGTCAGCTCCGGCACCGACTACCAGGACCAGCCCACCCGTACGCTGCACGTCGGCCCCGGCCACGGCCAGTTCGCCGCGTTCCAGCCCGGCGCCGCGAACCCGATGAGCTACGACGACCTGAAGGTGATCGAGGCGCACAACTTCCTCGCCTCGATCGCGACCGGGGCGCCGGTGGGCACCACGCTCGACGACGCGGTCCGCAGCGCCGAGGCCCTCGACGCCATGTCCGCCTCGGTGGAGTCGGGCGCCTGGGTCCACCTCTGAGCCGGCGGCGGATCCGAGCTTTGGCGTACGGGGGCGCGGCGGCATACCTTCGGAGGCGGTTCGACGAGTGGAGGAGCCTTCATGAGTGTCATCCCGATCCGGTTGATCGGCGACCCGGTGCTGCGGCGCCCCGCCGAGCCCGTGACCTCGTTCGACGCCGAGTTGCGGACGCTGGTCCGGGATCTCAACGAGACGCTGGCCGAGTCGCGCGGTGCCGGGCTGGCCGCGCCGCAGATCGGTGTCGGCCTGCGGGTGTTCGCGATCAACAAGGATCTGCCGGGCAACGACAAGCAGCTGGACCACCTGGTGAACCCGGTGCTCGAGTTCCCCGACGAGGAGGAGCAGCACGGCCCGGAGGGCTGCCTGTCGATCCCCGGCATCTATCTGGACACCAAGCGCCGGATGAACGTGCTGGCGAAGGGCTACACCCAGCACGGCGACCCGGTGCAGGTGGTCGGCGACGGCATCCTGTCGCGGTGCATGCAGCATGAGACGGATCACCTTGACGGCGTGCTCTTCGTCGACCGCCGCACCCCCGAGGAGCAGGAGCGACTCCTCGCCACCCTGCGCAACGCCTCCTGGTGGGACGACACCCTGGCCGTGAAGGTCAGCCCCCACTGAGACGGCACTCCCGGGGCGGGGCGAGCTGGGCGCGGCCGCGACGGCGAAGGGCAGCCGCTCGGACTGTCGCGCGCTGATCGGCCAATTGAGCGGGTTCGCCGATCAGCCGACGCGCCCAGCCGGACCGGACGGCCGCGCAGGGAGCAGGGCCGGTCGCGCGCCGGCGCGGGGCACGGTCGCCCAGGCGGTCGCGCGACGGCGCGAGCCAAGATCGCCTGGGCAGTCAGGCGGCGCGAGTCAGGATCGCCTGGGCGGTCAGGTGACAGCGCGGGCCAGGATCGCCTGGGCGGTCAGGTCACGGCGCCGGGCATGGTTGCCTGGGTGGTCAGGCGGCGGCGCGGGCCAGGATCGCCTCGGCCACGTTGGCGCACTGGGCGGGGAAGAGCGGCAGGAACTTCACCGGCGCCACCATCTCCGCCTCGAGGAGGAGCAGGCCGCTCGGCGACGCCGGGTCCAGCACGAAGTCGAGGCGGATCGAGAGCGGCTCGTTGACGAGCAGCCGGCGGATGGCCGCGTACGTCTGGTGGATCACCCGGTCGTGCTGGGCGGTCAGGCCGAGGAACGGCTGCGGGTCGGGGTGCGGTTCGGTGATCGGCTGCCCCGGGCGCAGCAGCGGCGCCTTGGTGACGGCGTGCGACACCGTGCCGTCGAGCACGATCACGCCCAGCTCCCGGTGCGTGTCGAGGGCGACCTGGTACGGCTGGACCAGCGCCTCGCCGAGCTCCTGGAGCTGGGCGAGGAGCCCGGGCAGCTCGGCCTCCGGGTACTCCCGGGTGTTGAGGGCGCCGCCGGACGCGATCGGTTTGACGACGAGCGTCGGGCGGGCGGGGTCCGTACGTCGGAAAAGCTCGTGGATCTGATCGACGGTGGGCGAGGTCACCGTCGGCACGACCGGCACGCCCGCGGCGGCGAGGCGGCTCAGGTAGCGCTTGTCGGAGCCGAGCGTCACCACGTCGGGCGGGTTGAGCAGGCGGGTGCCGTCGGCCTCGCGCGCGTGCAGCCAGGCGGTGAAGTCGGCCGGGCGCAGCCACATGCTCCAGGGCGACTGCAGGACCACCGTGTCATACGCCGCCCAGCCGACGTGGTCGTCATCCTCCCAGGTCAGCAACTCCACCGTGGCGCCGCGGCCGGTGAGCTCCGCGGCGAGCACGGGGGTGTCGTCGTCGCGCCAGGACGGGTGCGGGAACGCGCGCGACGTGACCAGGGCGATGCGCATCGGTCAGCGGGCGCCGGCGATCCGGGGCCGGGCTCCGGTCGGCTGGGTCCAGCTCGGGCGCTCCCCGGCGCTTGCGGCGGTGGTCATGCGGATCGTGGCGGCGGTGTCCATGGCGGCGCTCCGATAGAGGCCCGCCGCGGCCGGCCGGACCTGCGCGGGAACCACCGGACGGGCCTGCGCCGGGGTGGCGGGCGCGGCGCCCAGGCCGATCCCGGACAGCTCGTCCGCGCGCGCGGCGGGCGTGGCGATCTCGATGCGCTGGGTGGTGACCACGATCGGGGCCGGGCCGGCGGCGTCGAGGATCGCCCGGGCGGCCTCGGGGAGGGCCTGGCGGGCGGCGTCCGCGGTGGCCTGGGCGGCCGTGAGCTCGTTGCGCAGGGTGCGGACCGCGGCGGTGGCGACGTCGGCGGCCTGCCAGGCGGCGTCCTCGGCGGCCAGCGCCGACTGGTACGCCTGGAAGCGGTGCTCGACGGTGGCCCGGGCCAGCATCAGCTCCTGCTCGACGGGGTGCAGCGACGGGTCCCAGCCGTTGCGGTGGGTCAGCGCGTCGAGCAGCTGCTCGTCGGAGATGTCGCCCCGCCGGTGCGCGGCCTGCACGGCGCGGCGGAGGGCCTGCTCGCGATCGGTCTCGCTCTCCGCCGCCGACACGGAGGCGGGGACGGCGTAGGCGGCGGCCTTGCGGGCCCGCTCGAGGGCGGCGTCCGAGTCCTGCCACGCCTGCCAGGCCCGCTCGACCTCGGCCTGGGCGGCCTGGCACTCCTCGCGGCGGCGCTCGGCCGTGGCGGCGGCGCCGTCGGCCGCGACCTGGATCTCCTGGGCGAAGCGCGCGACCTCCTGGGCCTCGGCGGCCCGGCTCTCCAGCTCGGAGCGCTTCTGCGCCGCCGAGTCGGACAGCCACTTGCTGATCTGCCGGGGCCGGCGCACGCCGCGCGGCAGCGCAAGCCCGCCGAGCGCGATCACCGCCAGCACGATCAGCGTGAGGTAGATGACGGCGACGCGTCCGCTGTTGTCGCCGAGAAGCTGCAGGCCGAAGTCCATGTGTCCTGTCCTTTTCCACCGAGGGCGCACTTAATCGATGACCCCGGATGCGCAATCGCAAACCCGAGGGGCGTGCCGAATCGATCAGGCGCGGGCGGGAGGAGCCCGGGGAGCGGCGGCCGAGCCGCCGACCAGCCCACTGAGCTGGGGGTTTGCCCAAAGGGGAAGAACCGGGGACCGAAAGACCGTGGCGGGCTCGTCCTCCGCCACGACGAGAGCGGGCGCGGGCGAAGCGGGGACGGCGACGACCGAGGAGGCCGCGGCCTGCGAGACCACGCTCACCGGCGCGTGCGCGGCCTGCGAGACCACGAGCGCCGGAGCGTGCACGGCCGGCGCGGCGACGGGCCCGCCGGCCAGCGCGAAGAACAGGGACGCGACGAGCGGGACCCGCACCCGCCGCAGCACCCCTCGCACGTCCATACCGGACAACCTAACGGGGATCGCCACCCGCCCGCACCTTGTGGCAGCCGATCGTGATCGAAGCAACGTCACGAACGAGGGGTCAGCTGAGCCATCCGCTGGATCTCGATGCCCTGCTCGATGATCATCTCCCCGGCGACCTCGCGCAGCTGCTCGTCCGCCCCGCCCTTGACGACGTCGTCGCCCATCCGCAGGGCGCCCTCGTGGTGCGCGGTCATCATGGTCACGAACATGCGGTCGAAGCCGGCGCCCTTCGCGGCGGCCAGCGCGGCCATGGCCGCCGGGCTCTGCATCCCGGCCATCGTCGTGTGGTCGTGGCCGGTCGCATCCTCCGGGAGCTTCCGGGTGCGCAGCCACGTCCGGTAGTAGTCGATCTCCAGCTGCTGGCCGGTGCGGATCCGGTCGGCGAAGGCCCGCAGCTCCGGGTCGGCCGCCCGCTCCGGGGCTAGCTCGGCCATCGCCAGCGCCTGGCCGTGATGGACGATCATCATCTGTACGAAGAGCGTGTCGATGCCGTTGTAGACCGATCCGTCCGGCGCCTCGACCTGGTCGGAGTCGGTGATCCTGGCGGTGTCGCCGGGGCGTCCGGGCAGGACGACGCGCTGTGGTGGAGTGGCGCTCGCACTCGGCCGCGGCGCCGCGGCGGACCGCTCGGATCCGGGGCGTGTGACGAGGATGGCGCCGACGACCAGCACCGCCAGGGCGGCGACGACGATCAATGCCCGCTTCCGGCTCATCGGTTCCTTTCATCGGTGTTAACAAATGTTCCCGTGGGGCGGCCCGGCCACTACTGTAGCGACCAAGGTGAATGCGCACCGTAGGTGAAGCGATGCGTGGATCGGAAGGAGCTCCATGAAGCACACTGCCCCACAAGGGCGGCGGCTCAAGCGCCTCGCTGTGCTCAGCACGGCGGCGGTGGTCGTCGGACTGCTGACGGCACCGGGCGCAGGCGCGGCACAGGCCGCGGACCCGGGCACAATTCCGGGTGTCGACGAGATCCGCAGCAGCGCCAACCTCACCCAGGTGGCCCATCTGGACAAGCCTGCCCTGCTCACGGCGACGAACTCGGACTGGGCTTTCCAGGGCAAGTACGCGTTCGGCGGCAACTACAACGGCTTCGCCGTCTACGACGTCTCGAACCCGAAGGCGCCGACGGTCGCCACGCAGGTCCTCTGCCCGGGCTCGCAGAACGACATCTCGATCAGCGGCAACCTGCTCTTCCTCGGCACGGACTCGCAGCGCACGAACGACTCCTGCAGCAACGCGGCGTCGACCACCGACGTGCCCGGCGAGCGCTGGGAGGGCATCAAGATCTTTGACATCAGCGACCCGCTGACCCCGCAGTACGTGAAGTCGATCAAGACCGAGTGCGGCTCGCACACCCAGACGCTGGTCCCCGGCAAGCTCGGCGACCCGAACGTCTACCTCTACATCTCGTCGTACCTGTCGGGCACGACGATCAACTGTGCGCCGCCGCACGACAAGATCTCGATCATCCAGGTGCCGAAGCGCAACCCGCAGAACGCGCTCCTGCTCTCGGCCCCGATCCTCTTCCCGGACGGCGGCTACGAGGGCTCGACCGGCCACACCGCGACCAGCGGCTGCCACGACATCACCGCCTACCCGGCCAAGAACCTGGCCGCGGGCGCGTGCATGGGTGACGGCGTGCTGTTCGACATCTCGGACCGCACCGCGCCGAAGATCATCACGACGGTCCGGGACACGGTGAACTTCGCCTTCTGGCACTCGGCCACGTTCAACAACAACGGCACCAAGGTCGTCTTCACCGACGAGCTCGGCGGCGGCGGCCAGGCCACCTGCAACCCGACGATCGGCCCGGAACGCGGCGCCGACGCGATCTACGACATCGTCGGTACGGGCATCAGCCGCAAGCTGGAGTTCCGCAGCTACTACAAGATCCCGCGCACCAACGCGGACACCGAGAACTGTGTCGCCCACAACGGCTCGCTGATCCCGGTGCCGGGGCGCGACATCATGGTGCAGGCGTGGTACCAGGGCGGCATCTCGGTCTTCGACTTCACCGACTCGAGCAACCCCAAGGAGATCGCCTACTGGGAGCGTGGCCCGATCTCGGCCACCTCGCTGGTCACGGGCGGCTCGTGGTCGGCCTACTGGTACAACGGCTACATCTACTCGAACGACATCGCCAAGGGCATCGACGTCCTGGACCTGAAGGACTGGCGCACGCTGCCGGCCAAGCTCTTCCGGACCGACGTGTTCAACGCCCAGACCCAGGAGAACTTCTACACCTGGTGAGGCGCGGAAAAAGCCCGGTTTCCCGTACGGGGGAACCGGGCTTTTCCCTGTCGTCTCAGTGCTGCGTGAGGTTCCAGTAGCCGGTCTTGGTGACCGTGCTCGCGTCCGGCTTGTAGAAGGGCGCGGTGAGCGAGAGGTGCGGCCGCTCCCAGGCGATGTTCTCCCGGATGACCTGCGCGGGCGTGCCGGCGGCCACGCAGTTGTTCGGGATCGCCCGGGTGAGCAGGCTCCCGAAGCCCAGGACCGAGCCGTCGCCGATGCTGGCGCCGCCGAGGACGACGGCCCGCTTGGCGATCCAGACGTGGTTGCCGATCGCGACGTCCTGCGCCGGGTTGATCCGGTCGCCCGTCGTGACGTCGAAGATCGGGTGCGCGTCGTCGGCACGGATTTCGGTCTCGCTGGCGATCATCACGTCGTTGCCGATCGTGATGGTGGCGCCCTCGTTGGCGGAGATGGTGCAGGTGTTGGTCGTCGACACGTTGTTGCCGATGCGGAGCCTGGCGTCCTCGCCCAGCCGGATCCAGCCCCGGAACGACGGCACCTTGCTGTGCCCGCCGATCTCCAGCACCGCGTTGTTGCAGTCGAAGTGCACCTCGAGCTTGCCGATCGACGCTTTCGGCGAGACGACGAGCGTGTTGCCCGTACCGCGGAAATTGATTTTGACGTTGTCCGTCGTGGTGTTGCCGTGAATGATCTTGTTTCCGCGTTCGTCGTTGTAATCGGCAAGCGTGGTTACGGTCGTCACGGTGGGCATCGCGCAATGCTATGCCACAGCTGTGCTTTATCTATGCGGCGGCTGTGTCTCGCGGGCAGGGGCCCGGCCCGGCGCCGGACCGGGCCCCGCCGCGTGCGTCACGCGCAGGTCAGGCAGGAATTCCCCGGCGAGTCGGTCGGAATGGGGTTCACGATCGACTGCTGCTGACGCTGCTGGCCCGGGCCGGTGGTGGTGGCCAGGACGGCGACCAGGGCGATGAACAGCAGGGCGAAGACGCCTATGACGACGGCGGACAAACGGATACGCATCATTTACTCCCCGTGAGTTGATGACACATCGGACATCATGGCGGGTGGCACGGCGGCCTGCAGTCCACCGAGTGCCACACCGAGCTGGAACCTGTTCTCCACACCGAGACGGTCCATGAGCACACGCAACGTTCCGGTGACCGAGCGCGGGCTGATGCGCAGCTGCTCGGCGGCCGTCCGGTCGGTGTGCCCGGCTGCCAACAGAGTAACCAAGGTGCGCTCGCGGTCCGAGAGATTTATGGGCGTGAACACTTCGCGGCGGCTCGCCGCGGCGGTGTCCCAGTGCCTGTTGTAGACGATGACCAGCGACCGGAACAGATCCGGGTGCGAGATCTCCAGCCAGCCGCGCTCGAGATTCGCCGGATCGGCCGGCAGCAATGCGATCCGGCGGTCGATCATCATGAGCCGCAGTGGCACATCGGCGGAGTCGAGCCGCTGGTACAGCCGCCCGTCGATCAGGTGGCCGCTCACGTCGAGGGCATCGCCGTCGGCCACCGGCGGGGCGAGCAGCCGGCAGTGCGTACCGCGGGCGTAGAGCTTGGTGTCCAGCGGGGCCGCGGCCCGCGCCGACTCCGCGTCGACCGCCTGCTCGGTGGTCATCGTCCAGAAGTCGGAGATCGGGTTGCGCAGCAGCTCGGCGATGCGGTCACGGGTGCGCGGGCGGGTGTCCAGATAGCGGATGCCGGCCGCCACCTCGCCGCGCAGCGGCGGCAGCTTGCCCGGCCCCAGCAGGGCGAGCAGGCCCGACGACCGCAGCACGGCCTGATGGGACCGGAGCTTCTCGGCCGGGTCGACCCTGTTCAGCCGCCGGGCGCGCAGCCGCTGCACCACCGCGGCGGGCTGGGCGGGCGTCCACAACCGCACCGTCGTACGGGGATCCGGGGTGGCCGCCGCGGCGCCGCACTCCCGCAGCTCGGCGAGCGCCTGGGCGGTGCGCCGGGCGGAGAGCCCCAGATCGAGGGCGAGGCACCGCTCGGTGCTTGGCCCGAAGGTGACGAGGGTGCGGTAGACGAGGTCGGCGTCGCTCGTCAGCCCCCAGCGGACCAGGGACGGCACGGCGGCGCCCATCGGGACCGGGGTGCTCGACACTTCATCGATTCTCGTCAACCGGATTCCTCCCCGCCTCCGACGGACGGCCGGGGAACGCTGGCCTTGCGGAGGAACCCGAGTGCCAGCCCGAGCTGGAACCGGTTGTCGACCCCGAGCCGGTCCATGAGGCTACGCAGGATGTTCGTCACCGACCGGGCGCTGATGCCGAGCTGCTCGGCCGCGGACGTGTCGGTGTGTCCCTGGGCGAGCAACTCGACGAGCTTGCGCTCGCGCTCGGACAGGGTGATCTTCGGCATGGAGGACTCCGTTCCCGTGTCACAGGCGCAGGGCCCGCGTGTACGGGTGCAGCCAACCCGTGTGACGCGCGCAGAAAACCACAGCCGCCGCCCCGGGGTCCAGGGTTACCCGCCCGTAGCCGTCGGCGGCTGCGCGATCGCGCACCCGCCGATTGCGGAATCCCGCAATCTCCCGGCGCCCGGGGAGGCGTTCGTTGACCCCGCGCGGCTGGTTGAGCAGTCTGGTCTCACGGGGGAACAGCCCGGGGCCGGCGTCGCGCGTGCGAGGGGGACCCGGATCCGCGCCGCACCGGGGCCAGGGGGAGGTCCGGCGCGGCACGGCCGGGGCGCACGCGCGGCGCCGAGGCCCGGGCGGGACCCGGCGGGCCGGTCCCGACGTTCAACGGGGGACGTCGGAGCCGGCCCACCGGTTTCGCCGATTCTGCTCATGATCATGGCGCGCTGAGGCGTAATGGTCGTGATGAAAAGCTTTCTCGCCTTCGTGCTCCTGATGTCGCTTCCGTTCGTGCCCGGCGCCCCGGCCCTCGCGGCCCCGGCTTCTCCCTCGGCGGTCACGCCGCCCTACCACGTGGTGCGGCCGGGCGAGACCATCAAGGAGATCGCTGCCTTCTACCGGGTGACCCCCGGCCAGCTGCGCGCATGGAACAGCATCCGCAAGCCGTACCAGCCGGTCCCGGACGGCGTGCTGCACCTGGCGAAGCCGGCCGTGGCGCTCACCGGCTGGCGCTCGCGGATCGAGCCCGTCACCGCCGGCCAGGTCAACTGGGACCCGAAGCGCAAGTGCCCGGTCCCGCCCGCGGACCTGCGCAAGGTCTGGGTCACGTACATCGACTTCTACGGCGTCGCCCGCCCCGGCAGCATCGTCGTCAACAAGGCGATCGCGGGCCGGGTGCAGCGGGCGTTCCTGTCGCTCTACCGCTTCCGGTTCCGGATCCAGGGCATGAGCCCGATGTCCGTCAACGCGCCCTGGATCACCGACATGGGCACGGTGACGGCCGGCTACAGCTGCCGCACGGTGGCCGGCAGCACGACGCTGTCACAGCACGCGTACGGGCTGGCGATCGACGTCAATCCGGTGCAGAACCCGATGGTCCGGGGCAGCTACCTCGACCCGGCGGGCAGCGGCGGCTTTCTGGCGCGTACGGCCTATCGGCGCGGCATGATGCACCCGGCGGGCGCGGTCAAGGCCTTCACCGCCAACGGCCTGGCCTGGGGCGGCCGCTGGCGGACCCTCAAGGACTACATGCATTTCAGTACGACCGACAGGTGAGCCGTCAGCTGTCGGCGATGAACTCGGGGTGGTCCTGCAGGAACGCCGAGATCTGATCCTTCTTCACCGACTTGAGCAGCTTCAGCGAGTCGTCGCTGAGGATCTCCACGCTGCCGGCGCCGGGCACGATCTCGCTGGTGAACTTGCCGGCGTTGGTCTTGATGGTGATCAGGTCGTCGGGGTCGGTGTTCTTGAGGTTGAAGGCCCAGTCCTCGAGCGAGATGCCGCCGTCGTCGACCGTCATCGTCTTGCCGACCGCGTTGAGCAGGCTCGGCAGCTTGGTCGGCGAGTTGAGCCCGTCCTTCACCACCTGCTTCATGATCGCCTTGAGCAGCTGCTGCTGGTGGCGCTGCCGGCCGTAGTCGCCGTCGCCGTTGGCCAGCAGGTCCCGCTGCCGGGCGAAGTCCAGCGCCTCGACGGGCGTGAAGCAGTGGTTGCCCTTCTTGTAGAAGTTCGCGGTGACGCCCGGCACCTTGCGCGGGTTTGTGCCGTCGGAGTTCGTCTTGTACGGGACGGCCTGCTTGCCGTTGGCGTCCTTGCCGATGTGGATCGAGGTGACGTCCTCGTCCACGTACATGCAGACCTTGCCCAGCACCTCGACCACCTGCTTGAAGCCGGTGAAGTCGATGATCGCGCCGGCGTCGGGTGTGATGCCGGTGAGCTGCTTGATGGTCAGGGCGAGCAGCTCGAAGCCGTGCGAGAGCGCCGCGTCGCCGTCAAGACCGCGGCTGCCGTACGCGAACGCGCTGTTGATCTTGTTCTTGCCGCCGTTGTACTTCTGCGCGCCGTTGTCGTACGCGGGGATCTCGACGTAGCTGTCCCGCGGCAGCGAGATCATGTACGCCTCGGAGCGGTCCGCCGGCAGGTGCAGCAGAATGATCGAGTCCGAGCGGCTCGGCTCCTTGTTCTTCCAGCTGGGCCGGGTGTCGAGGCCGATCAGCAGAATGTTCTTGGCGCCCTTGATGTCGGCGTGCTGCCGCTCCACGGTCGTCTGCGCGGCCCCCAGCAGGCTCTGCTGCGTGACCGCCCCGGTCGCCGACTTGAGCAACATGTTCGCGCCCACCAGCGTGCCGCTGCTCACCACCAGCAGGAAGGCGCCCGCACCGAGCAGCCAGCGCGCCCACACCGGGGAACGGCGGCGTTTGACCCGCTTGACCCGCGCACTCTTCGGCACCGTGGATCCCCTGTCTCCCGCTGTGGTATCTCTCTACCCCTTCACAGACGGGAGCCGATGCCCGAAACATTGCGCCCGACGGGGAAGTGCTTGTGGCGGCGGAAGGTTACAACATCACTCTGTGCTTCCCCGGCCGTTCCTCGTCACCATTCGTCACGGTCAGCGCCGCCTTGAGGAACTGACCGCAATCACCCCGACCGACCTTGGTCAAATGTCCGGAAAGCCGCCGTCACGCAGCGTTCCCCGACCGGCCGAGGACTATGAGATGTGATTTCCGCAACGTCTTGTTGGGCAGCGGGTGCATGGCATAGAACAAGCGCATGGACGACCTCCGGCCCGAAGTCCCGCACGCCGCCCGCATCTGGAACTACTGGATGGGCGGCAAGGACAACTTCGCCGCCGACCGCGCCGCCGGCGACGCGGTCGCCCGGGTCTACCCCGAGATCGCCACCATGGCCCGCGTCTCCCGGGGCTTCCTCATCCGGGCCGTCCGCCACCTGGCCTTCGAGGCGGGCATCAGCCAGTTCCTCGACATCGGCACCGGCCTCCCCACGATGCAGAACACCCACGAGATCGCCCCCGACGCCCGCGTCGTCTACGTCGACAACGACCCCATGGTCCTCGCCCACGCCCGGGCCCTGCTCAACGGCAGCCGCTACATCCAGGCCGACTACCACGACCCCGACCGGATCCTCACCCAGGCCGCCGAGGTCCTCGACTTCGACCGGCCCGTCGCCGTGATGTTCATGGGCGTCCTGGGCTACGAGCCTGACCTGCGAGTCGCCCGATCCATCGTGGAGCGCACGGTCGCCCCGGCCGTCCCCGGCAGCCACCTGGTCCTGTGGGACGGCACGAACACGTCGCCGGAGGTCGTGCGGGGCAGCGAGCGGCTGGCCCAGAGCGGCGGAGTGCCGTACATCCTGCGCAGCCCGGCGGAGATCGAATCCCTCTTCGCCGGCTTCGACCTCCTCCCGCCCGGCCTGACCCCCATCACCCACTGGCGCCCGGAAACCCCCGACCCCGAACCCATCGACGCCTACGGCGCCGTCGGCGTCCGCTAACCGGCCCGGCGGCCCGCACCGTCCCGGCTCGAGGCCGCCATGCCCCGTAGACCTCGTCCGGGCGGCGCGGGAGCTGCCGGACCCGCCAACGTCGCCCAGGCGCAGGCTGACATCGCAAGGACGTTACGGCGTGGCCGGCCCGCAGCCGACGGCTTAACCGGGAACCGCGGCACGACCGCCGACGACGGACCGCCGTGGCCGGTCTCACCCGCCGTCGCCGGGGGCGCCCGCGGGATGAGCCTCAGCCCACCGCACCGGCGGCACACCATCGCCGGTGCGCGCAACGGCATGGTCGACGAGGACAACACGGTTTACCTACGAGGCTTCGAGGACGTGGCGCACCGGGACGTCCGGGCCATCGCTGCAGGTGACGCCGCCTGGAACCCCGAGACGCAGCGGTACGAGATCAACGGGCGTTCCTACGGCGTGGAGGAGCGCGGCAGAGTCTTTCCTGACTCCGGCGCCGGTATGGTCAAGCTCGACCGCAACGAGTACGCGGCGCTCAGGGAAATCGTCAGAGCAGGTGGCGATGTGTCCGCTGCACCGCAGTTGAGCAGGAATCCCCGCTTCGTCGAGAACCCCGGTGCCGTGGCGAAGGCGAAGGCGATCTACGACGGGACGTACCAGCCGTGAACTACGGATTCCTGATCTACGGCGAGCTCGATGGAGACCGGGTCGCTCAGGCCTTCGCCGAGCTGCTGTCGCTTCCGGCCGACGCGATCGACGTCGGGATCGAGGGCGACGACGATCGCGACTGGTCGGCGCCGGTCAGTTGCACGGTCACGCCGCTCTCCGGCCACCCGCGCTGGCATATGGATGTCTACCTGAGCCGGGCGGTGCCGAGCCCGCCGCCTGTGGCGATCGTCGCCGCGCGGCTGGCCGCCCGGCTCGGGACTGCGATCGCCTACGCCGCGGCGCCCTCCCCGCCCAGCGCCTATTGGCTGGTGGGTCCGGATGCCCGGCGCACGCGGGCGCGGATCTACGAGGAGGACGCGGACGGCGCCCCGGCGTACCGGATCGATGCCGTCGAACATGCTGTCGCGGCGGTTCCGGGACTGACCGTGGCGCCGCTGCCCGAGGTGATCCGGGGCCACCGGATGCCGACCCCGGCCACCGACGCACTCCGCGAGGCGCTCGCTGAGCAGAGAGAACTCGTGTCACGGCTCGGTGCCTGGGAGGCCATGGTGTCGCGACTCGTCGAGGGCTGGCCGCCGGACGGCTGGTACCCGGCGGAGTACTACCGGGAGGACCTCGCCACGCGTGACGAGCTCGCTGCCTTGTCGCAATTCTCCGGCGAGAGCGTCAAACAGGCGATCGAACAGGTCGACCGGCGCTTCGCGGAGGCCACCGAGGACGACGGCGGCCGCGCTCTCGTGGCGGAGACGGGCGCCTTGCCCGCGGGAGGCGAGGACCACTGGTGGTGGCATCGCGTCCCGCGACCTCTGCCGTGGGCGGGCCGATAGTCAGGCCTCGTCGGGGAAGGCGGGTTGCTCGGGGCCGTGGGGGATGTCGATGCGGGGTTCGCCGGTGCGGAGGGCTCGGAGGATGACTCGGGCGACGTACTCCGGGGAGTGGGGGATCAGGCCGCCCGGGCGGACCACCGTGCGGTCCTGGAACATGCCGCCGCCGAATTCGGTGGCGGTGATGGAGGGGAGGAGGAGGGTGACCTGGATGTTGTCGTCGGCGAGTTCGAGGCGGGCGACGTCGGAGAGCATGTTGACGGCCGACTTGGTCGCGGCGTAGGCGCCTACGCCCGGGGTGGCGCGGCCGGTGCTGCCGGAGCTGACGTTGACGATGTGGCCGCCGCCGGCCGTGCGGAGGTGGGGGAGGACCGCCTGGATGCCGGTGACCACGCTGACCACGTTGAGGTTGAGGAGTTGCAGGTACTCGGCGGGGTCCACCTCCTCGATGCGGTGGTGGTAGCCGGCTCCCGCGTTGTTGACCAGGGCGTCGATGCGGCCGTGGCGGTCGAACGTGGCGGTGGTGAGGGCGAGCCACGCGTCGGGGTCGGTGACGTCGGTGGGGACGGCGAGGGCGTCGCCGAGCTCCTTGCTCAGGGCCTCGAGGCGGTCGGCGCGGCGGGCGGCCAGGACGGGGTGGGCGCCGGCTTCGTGCAGGAGGCGGGCGGTTGCCTCGCCGATGCCGGACGACGCCCCGGTGACGATGACGACCTTGCCGGCGAGCGGGGACTGTGCTGTCACGGAATGTTCCTCGATCCGTATGTCAGGCCTCGACGGCCGGCTTGAGCACGTCGAGGCACCACTGGCGGAAAGTTGTGCTGCCCAGGGGCGTACCCGGGTGGGTGTCGTCCAAGCCGTTGTTCTTGGCCACGAGCATGTCGACCCGGCCGTGGGCCATCGCCTCGGAGACGCCCTGGCCGAGGGCGAGCTGCAGGGTCGCCTCGGGCGTCGTCCGCTGGTAGCGCACCGGCCTGCCGAGCACGTCCGACATGACGGCGGCGAGGTCGTGCTGGCTCAGCAGCTCCGGGCCGAGCACCGGGACCTCCTCGTAGCCGGTCCACGTGTCGTCGCGCAGCAGCCGGGCGGCGACGGCGGCGATGTCCCGGGTGGCGACGAGCGGGAGGGGGCGCTCGGGGTCGTACAGGGCGGTGAAGATGCCCTGGCTCTTGATCAGCCCGGCCTGGCGCAGCAGGTTGTCCATGAAGGACGGCATGGTGAGGGCCCGATACGGTACGCCGGTCGCGGCGATCAGGTCGTCCATGGCGAGCGACGCGGTGACGTACCCGGCGTGTCCGGCGACGGCCGTGCCCCGGCCCAGCGCGGAGATGCCGACGACCCGCCCGGCCGCCTTGAACGCCTCGATGGCCGCCCGCGCGAACCCCGAGAAGGCGGCCTCGAGGCTCGTCGCGCGTGGGTCCGGCGGCACGAGCCAGAAGACCGCGTCGGCGCCCGCGAACGCGTCGGCGACGACGGCCGGGTCGCTGTGTGAGCCGCGTACGACCTCGGCCTGCGCCGCGACGCCCGGCGCGAGCCGCGCGGGATCCCGGGCCACCACGCGCAGCGGCGTGCCCGTGGACAGGAGGTGCTCTACGACCTGACGGCCGATGGCGCTCGTCGGCGCGGTAACCACGATCATGCGTCCAGTCAACGGCGCTCCGGCGGAAAGCGGAAAGACCGTTTCCCTCTGGATTGATACCGTGGCGGTATGAGTGACCTCGAGACCCGGCAGCTGCGCTACTTCGTGGCGGTGGCCGAGGAGCGGCACTTCGGGCGGGCGGCCGAGCGGCTCGGCATGGCCCAGCCGCCGCTTTCCCGCGCTATCCGGGACCTCGAACGCCAGCTCGGCGTGCAACTGCTCGTCCGCACCACGCGCCAGGTCGCCCTCACCCCCGCCGGGGAGGCGCTGCTCACGGACGCACGCGTGGCGCTGGACGCGGTCAGCGCCGCCGCCCGCCGCGCCCGTCGCGCCGGCCAGCCGGTCCCCGCGCTGCGACTCGCGCTCAAGGCTGACTACGACGCGGGCCTCCTACCCAAGATCCTTGACGCGTACGACGCCCTGCCCGTCGAACTCCACCTGGGCGGCCGTGGCGAACAGCTCGCCGCCCTGCACGACGGCCGCGCCGACGTCGCGCTGCTCGTGACCCCGTTCGACGACCGGGGCCTGGACACCGAGCCACTGGTGACGGGCCCGCGCGTGGTGGCCGTGGCGGCCGGATCGCCGCTGGCCGCGCAAGAGACCGTACGGCTGACGGACCTCGCCGGCCGGCGCCTGCCCGACGGCACCCGAGCCGACCGCGGCGGCCGCGACCCGTTGCCGCCCGGCTATCGGAGCACGCTCGACCTGCTGCAGATCTTCAACCTGATCGAGATCGGGGAGATCGTGTGGTTCCTGCCGGAGTGGCTGGCCGGTCGCTACCCCCGGCCGGGCGTTGCGTACCGCCCGGTCGAGGGCCTGGACCCGATCACGCTCACCGTGGCGTGGCCGGCCGAGTCCACGTCCCCGGCCGTGGCAGCCTTCGTCCGCACCGCCCGCGACGTGGCCCGCGCCGCCGACATCAGCGCCGTGTGTAGGTAGGTGCGTAGGGCCTTTTCCGAGACTGCGGGCGACATTCGTACGTCTGGGAAGGGATCATGATGCGACCGGGACCTGGCCGGCTGGGGCAAGCATGGCACCGGGGCGACGCCGAGCCGGGTGGCCGTCTCCGGGCATGTGGTGGCCGACTATGCGTACTCGCAGCCCGGCAGCAACGGCGTGAACCCGGAGATGTACCTGCCGCAGAAGGATGTCTCGCCCGGCGAGGTGTGGACGTTCGCGATGGACACGTGGGTGAGCGGTTCGGCGTCCGCGCCGACGGTCGCTATGCAGGTCGACTGGTACAACGCGAGCAGCGGCTATCTCGGGCACACCGAGGGCGCGCAGGTGCCCGTGGCCGCGAGCAGCGCCGAGCAGTGGACGCGCGTCGCCGGGGAGTTCACGGCGCCGGCCGGGGCGGCGCGGGCCAATGTCACCGCGCAGTTGACCGCGCCCGCCGGGATGACGTGGCGCTCCACGGCCTGCGACTACCGGCCAGTGGGCACGGGGACGCCGCCGCCTGCGCAGACCGACACGGCGGCGGGCGCCTTCGGCTGGGGGACGCCGTTGCCCGAGTCGGACGAGTTCAACTACGGGAGCGCCGCGGCGCCGGCCGCACCGGATCCGAGCAAGTGGAACTCCGCCGGCACCGGCCCGAACACCTGCTACGCCGGGCACAACGGCAACGGCCTGCGGTGTGAGGCCAACACGCGGGTGCTGGGCACGTACGCCCGGATGACCGGGGAGGCGAACGGCGAGACCGGCTGGCTCGGCAGCAAGCGCGAGCAGAAGTACGGCCGGTGGGAGGTGCGGGCCCGATCGCAGGCGACCGGCGCGGCGAGCAGCCGGCAGTACCACCCCATGCTGATCACCTGGCCTGCGAACAACCAGTGGCCGCAGGGCGCGGAGTACGACTTCCTGGAGAACAGCGCGCCCGGTGAGGACTGCGCCGGCGCGTTCCTGCACTATCCCAACCACCAGCCCAAGACGCAGGAGCAGGCCGGGAAGTGCGGCGTGGACCTGACGCAGTGGCACAACTTCGGCTTCGAGTGGAGTCCGCAGGGCTTGACGGGCTACATCGACGGGGTGCAGTGGTTCTCCTTCAGCAGTGACTGCATCCAGTGCGCGCCGGGCCCGATGTACCAGACGATCCAGCTCGACAACTTCTTCGGCGGCAACCTGCAGCCCGCCGTCTTCGACATCGACTGGGCACGCGTGTACGCGATCTGACCGCCTACATTGGAGGCATGCGCGAGGAGGGAGCGGCCGTCCGGCGGCGCTGCGCGATTCTGGTACGCCGCCTGACGCGCGCCACGGGACTGCCGGCGCCGTTCGAGCTGGCCGCCTTTCTCGCCGCGTACAGCAAGCACTTCTCCGGACGGCCGATCGAGCTGCTCGCGTTGAGTCCCGACGAGATGCCCCCGGGGGTCTGCGGCCTGTGGCTCGCGATGGGCGGACGGGACGTGATCGGCTTCCCGGCCGGCGCGGCCCGCACCCATCGCGACCACATCGTGCTGCACGAGGTCGGTCACATGCTGGCCGGCCATCGCGGCGTCCTCGACCCGTCCGGCCCGGCGGCGCTGCTGCCCGACCTGGATCCCGAGATGGTCCGGGCGGTGCTGGGCCGCTCGGTCTACAACGACGTCCAGGAGCGGGAGGCCGAGCTCATCGCCTCGCTGATCCTGCAGCGCTCACTGTCCCGGCCCCCGGCCCGCCCCGGCTCGGACGATCCGGTGGTCGAGCGCCTACGCCGCGCCCTCGACGATTAGGCGGGAGTAGGCGGCGCTCACCCTCTCGAGGTGGCGCACGACCGCGGCGAGGTCGGGCTCGTCCTCGTCCGGCGGCGCCGCGTCGTGCGCGGGCTGCCCGGCGCGCAGGGCCGCCAGCCCGGCCGCGAGAATCGCCGCGTCCCGGGCAGCCCGGGAGCCGCCGCAGGTCCGGTCGATCGCGGCCAGGGTCGCGGGCGGCACGTGGGCGGCGGCGGCGAGCCGGCCGTCCTGAATCTCCACCACCCGCCGGTAGAGGCGCAGCCGGGGGCCGGACACCGGCAGGACCGCGTGCGGCCGGACCTCGCGGATCGCCTCCCACAGCGGCTGCAGGCGGCGGATGGCGCGGCGGTGGTCGAGGGCCCGGCCGACGACCCGGATCAGCACGGCGAGCACCACGAGCACCAGCGCGATCGCCGGGACCACGGTGGCGACGACGAACTCGAGCAGGCCGTAGCGGTCGCCCGTGATCATCAGGCCGGGGTCGACGCGACCCACGACGAGGGCGCCGATGCGGCCCGCGAGGTAGAGCATGCCGACAGCGCAGGACCACGCGTAGAGGTGCAGGCTCAGGCGGAGGTGGCGGTCGTCGACGCGGGTGGCGTACCGGCGGAGAAGCAGGACCATCGCGCTCAGGGTGACCGCCAGATAGCCGGTGTAGACCAGGTAGTAGGCGACCACGCCGGCGGGTGCGTCGGGCGAGGTGAAGCGGTTTGCGGCGGTGGGCGTGGCGAGGAAGAAGGCGGTCACGCCCACGAGGGCGGCCACCAGGGGGAGCAGCCAGCGCCGCGCCAGCGCGCCGGCGTGGGGACGGTCGTGCAGGATGTGCACCATGCCGACCTGCATGAGGTAGGCGGCGATCAGCGTGGTGCCGTTGCCGGTGAGCTGGCCCAGGTTGCTGATCAGCCCGTTCTGCAGGTCACGCGCCGCGGGCGACTGCACGAGGAACGACACGCCGAGGGTGCCCAGCGCGGCGGTGAAGGCGCCGCGTGCGGGCGAGGCCGGACCCCCGCGGCGGTGTGCCGTCACCGCGGTCGACACCAGGAGCACTCCCATGGTGGCGAATGCCCCGTTGACCGCGGCCGCGTGCGACATCGATCGAAGGGTAGCACTGCGTTCATCTACTGACAGTAGACACTGTGGATGACCGCATCTACTCTCAGGAGAGCCGACACGCACCACGGGGGTGGGTCATGCGGGGGGAATCACGAGGGAGGACCCTCCGCATGACCGTCGCCGCCGCCGCTCAGCCGCTGCACGATGCGCAGCACCGCCAGCCGGTCCGGCCCGGAGAGCGTGCTGCTGCGCTGCAGGATCTCCCGTACGTCGGCATCGCGCGCGGCGGCCAGCAACGCGAGCTGCTCGTCGATGTCGGCGGCGCGCTCGTCGGAGAGGAAATAGGCCGGCGGCACCCCGAAGAAGGCAGCCAGCGCCTCGAGCTGCTTGACCGTCGGATTGTCCCGGCTGCCGTTGCGCAGGGCCCACAGATACTGCGGGGAGATCTGCACGTCGCCCCGGTCGCTGACCGCCCGGGCGACCTCGGGATTGCTGAACGGCTTGCTCCGCCCCGCCGGACGCACCACCTCGAACAAGTGATTGAGCCGGTCGGCGAGGGTGCGCTGCGCGGACATGGCTCAGCCTAACGTGCCCCGACTCGTTCCCGCCCGAGGAGCTTCCCGTGCCCAGGATCCGGATGCTCGGCCCGCTGCAGGTCGAGGACGCCGCGGGCCGGCCCGTCACGCCGGTTCGCCGCAAGCAACGCGAACTGCTCAGCCTGCTGCTCGTACGCGCCGGAGCAGTCGTCAGCACGGACGAGATCGTCGACTGCCTCTGGCCCGCCCGCCCACCGGCCTCGGCCCGAGCCAACGTCCACTCGTACGTCCACGGGGTGCGCGCCCTCCTCCCCGGCGGCCTGATCCGGGTCTGCACCGGCTACCGGCTCGACGTGGCCACCGAGGATTGCGACGCGATCCTCTTCGAACGCCAGGCCACCCTGGGCGGCGCGGCCCTGTCCGCGCGCCGGCCGCACGAGGCGGCTCTGCTCATCGCGCCGGCCCTGGCCCTGTGGCGTGGCCCGGTCCTCGCCGGCATCGATCGTGCCGACTGGCTCGCCCCGGCCGCCGCCCGCCTCGAAGAAGCCCGCCTCACCGCCCTCGAGGACCACGTCCAAGCCCGGCTCCTGCTCGGCCGTCTCGGAGGTCTGGCGGCCGAACTGACCGACGCCACCGCCCGCTACCCCCTGCGCGAACGCCTGTGGGGCCACCTGATGCTCGCACTGCACCGCAGCGGGCGGAGCGCCGAGGCGCTGGCCGCGTACGGACGCCTGGCCGACCTCCTCGACCGCGAGCTGGGCACCCGCCCGGGCCCCGCCATCCGCCGCCTCCACCGAGGCATCCGCACCCTCAATGCCGGACCCGGCGCAGCGTGACAATCGGCGCAGGAGCCTCCGGTACGGCCGGCATCCCCTCATGAAACCGATAAGCCGCCGCCACGGTGTCGTAGTAGTCCCGCCGGATCCGCGCTGTCCCCTCCCTGATCGCCCTTCTCGCCCGCGCCGCACTCGCCGGCCTGGCCACATAAGTCCACGCGTCGCCGACGGAAGTGCGCAGGTAGTTGCCCTCCCGGGCGTCGAGTGCCGGCAGCGCCCCGGCAGGCAGAAAGATGAGGACGCCCTCGACGCGGGCGGCCGGGGCCGGCTCGACGGTCAGGAACAGAACCTGAATCGCAGGCCGGGTACCGTCGACAGGATCCTCGTACGAAACCTTGCGGTCGGGCGAGGTGTTGTCCGTGCACACATTCCAGCTCAACGCCCAGCCGGGCAACGACGTCCGCACGAAGTCACGCCCCGCGACCGGCGGCCGCCCGAGCAGGGTCGCCATCGTCGCGGGGGCGGCCAGAGACCCGTACGCGAACACGCCTCTGCTCATGCCCCAACAGGCTTCCGTGTCCGGCCCCCGGTGGTCAACTGCGGCCGGCGGCTGGTCGGGTAGCATGTGCCTTCGCGCCCTCGTAGCTCAGGGGATAGAGCAACGGTTTCCTAAACCGCAGGTCGCAGGTTCGATTCCTGCCGGGGGCACCAG
>NZ_JAUQWH010000009.1 GCF_030757795.1 Actinoplanes oryzae | reverse complement strand
CCGCCGGCCCGGCCGAGCGGCCGGCCGACGAGGAGCTGCGCGCCGCCGTGGCGGAGCGCGAGGCCGCCGGCGTCTCCCGCCGGGACGCGATCCAGGCCGTCGCCGACGCGTACGGCCTGCGTAAGCGCGAGGTCTACGAGCTGGTCCACGCGGCTCAGTAGGTCACGAAGAGGAACCCGCCGAGCAGCAGCAGGGGTCCGGCCAGGCTCATGAGCAGCGCGCCGCGCCGGGCCCGGGAGGTCTCCAGCCGTCCCGTGCCGGTCAGCAGCGCGATGCCGAAGCCGCAGAGCAGGACCAGCAGGAAGCCCAGCGTCCAGCGCAGGTGCATGAGCAGGCCGGTGTCGCCCACGTACGCCTGCCGGCTCGTCGTGCTCACCATGCGCGCGGGCGTCGCCGTGCCCCCGGCGCGCTGAGCCTCCTGAACGCCGAGCAGGGCGACGCCCTCGACGACCGTGCTGCTGCCCTCCGGGCGGAACGTGCCGGCGCACCGCTGGGAGACGCCGGTGCCGGTGCACTGGGCCACGGTGGCCGTACCGGTGCGTCCGTGGCCGACCGCGAGCCAGAACGGCTCCGCGCTGACCCAGGAGAAGAACGCGGCGACGAGCGCGAGGGCGAGCAGGGCGGCGAGCCCGGTGACCGGCCGGCGCGGATCCCGCAGCTTGCGGCGCGGCGGACGGGTGGTGGCCCGGTCCGGCGGCGCGACGGTGGCGGTCCGCTTGGCGCGTTCCTCCTCGGAGAGCCAGAACGGCGAGGTCTCCAGCAGGGCGGCGGTGCGCTCGGCGCGTACCCGCTCCTGCAGGGCCTGGTCCGCGCGGGCGGCGTCCTCGCGGGCCCGGGCGGGACGCGGGCGGCTCTGCGGCGGCCGGCCGGGCACCGGGCCGCGATCGAGCGGCACCGTCGGCCGGTTACGGTCGGGTTCGGGCAAGACCATCAGCTCCTGTACGTCCACCGCGTCGCCGTCGATGGTCATGTCCGCGGCCCGGGGCGGCCGGGCGTCCTCGACCGGGAGGGCGGCGAGCAGGTCCACGATCGTGGGCTCGGGCTGGTCCTCCGCCGGCGCCTCGGCCTTGCCCCGGGGCTGGTACGCGGTCGCCGTCCCGCCGGTGTTGAAGCGCTCGGCGCCGACCTCGTCGTGCATGTGCTCGACATCCTTCGGGCCGTCGGCGGCCGCCTTCCGGACCCGCGGCGCGCGCTTGGGCCGGGCCTCCGCCGGCTTGCCGATGAGGGCGGCTGCCGTGTCCTCCATGCCGGCGTCGTGCGCCACGCCCGCCTCGCCGCTGTGCTCGGCCTGCTTCGGGGGCGTCATCGTGGCCTCCGTCCGGGCCGCGCCCGGGCCGCGCGGGGCGGGACCGCTGTCGCCCCGCCACCACGCGCCGGTGGCGGGGTCGGACCAGGTCCACGGGTTGCCGCTGCTGCGCGACGTTTCCCCAGGCTGCGGCGCATCTCCCGTCATGAGGTCCAGTGAACTACGGGGTTCGGCGCCATCAAGGTACATAACCGGCGTGTCGGTCAAAAAGGGTGAGCGCCCGGTGGTCGAGCGGAGTCACTACGCTTGTTGTCCATGAGTCACGTTCTCGCCGCGGTCGCCTGGCCCTATGCCAACGGCCCGCGCCACATCGGTCATGTCTCCGGCTTCGGGGTGCCCTCCGACGTTTTCAGCCGGTTCATGCGCATGGCCGGTCACGACGTGCTCATGGTCTCGGGCACCGACGAGCACGGCACCCCGATCCAGGTCCAGGCCGACGCGGAGGGGGTCACGGCGCGCGAGCTCGCCGACCGCTACAACCGCGTGATCGTCGAGGACCTGCACGGGCTCGGGCTCTCCTACGACCTGTTCACCCGCACCACGACGCGCAACCACTACGCCGTCGTGCAGGAGCTCTTCAAGGGGCTGCACGACAACGGCTACATCGTCGCCAAGACCACGCTGGGCGCCATCTCGCCGTCGACCGGCCGCACGCTGCCCGACCGCTA
Source organism: Actinoplanes oryzae (assembly GCF_030757795.1). Taxonomy (GTDB): domain Bacteria; phylum Actinomycetota; class Actinomycetes; order Mycobacteriales; family Micromonosporaceae; genus Actinoplanes. The sequence continues at coordinate 97,045 of NZ_JAUQWH010000009.1, read as the reverse complement.
CATCGAGGGCACCTGCCCCATCTGCGGCTATGCGAGCGCGCGCGGCGACCAGTGCGACAACTGCGGCAACCAGCTCGACCCCGAGCAGCTGATCAACCCGCGCTCGCGGATCAACGGCGAGACGCCGGAGTTCGTCGAGACCGAGCACTTCTTCCTCGACCTGCCCGCCTTCGCCGAGGCGCTCGGCAAGTGGCTCGACACGCGGGAGGGCTGGCGGCCCAACGTCCTCAAGTTCTCGCGCAACCTGCTCGAGGACCTGCAGCCCCGGGCGATCACCCGCGACCTGGAGTGGGGCGTGCCGATCCCGCTCGAGGGCTGGCAGGACCGCAACGACAAGCGCATCTACGTGTGGTTCGACGCCGTCATCGGCTACCTCTCGGCCTCGATCGAGTGGGCCCGGCGCTCCGGCGACCCCGACGCGTGGCGCAAGTGGTGGCAGCGGCCGGAGTCGCTCGGCTACTACTTCATGGGCAAGGACAACATCGTCTTCCACTCGGTGATCTGGCCGGCGCTGCTGCTCGGCTATTCGGGCGAGGGCGACAAGGGCGGCAAGCCGGGGTCGCTGGGCGAGCTCAACCTGCCGACCGAGGTGGTCTCCAGCGAGTATCTGACGATGGAGGGCAGGAAGTTCTCCTCGTCGCGCAAGGTGGTCATCTACGTCCGCGACTTCCTCGAGCGCTACGACGCCGACGCCCTGCGCTACTTCATCGCGGCGGCCGGCCCGGAGTCCAACGACACCGACTTCACGTGGGCGGAGTTCGTCCGGCGCAACAACGACGAGCTGGTGGCCGGCTGGGGCAACCTGGTCAACCGGTCGATCTCGATGGCGGCGAAGAACTTCGGCGCGATCCCGGCGGCCGTCGACCTGACCGACGAGGACAGGGCGCTGCTCGAGGTCGCCAGGGCGGGCTTCGCGACGGTCGGCGACCTGATCGGCAAGCACCGGCAGAAGGCCGCGATCGGCGAGGCCATGCGCGTGGTCGCCGAGGCCAACAAGTACCTCTCCGACCAGGCGCCGTGGAAGCTCAAGGACGAGGCCTCGAAGCCGCGCATGGGCACCATCCTGCACGTCGCCCTGCAGGTGGTGCGGGACGCCAACACGCTGCTGACGCCCTTCCTGCCGCACTCCGCCCAGAAGGTGCACGAGCTGCTCGGCGGCACCGGTGTGCACGCCCCGATGCCGCGCATCGAGCAGGTCGAGGACCTCGACGGCGGGCCGGCCTACCCGGTGCTGACCGGCGACTACGCCGGGGGCGCGCGCTGGGAGTCCGTGCCGCTGGTGCCGGGGACGCCGCTGGCCGCGCCGAAGCCGGTCTTCCGCAAGCTCGACCCGTCGGTGATCGAGGAGGAGCTGGAGCGCCTCGGCTCCTGATCCTCCGCACGGCGGCCCGGACTCAGCCGAACGGCTGGTTTCTGTGGACACGCTGTGCAGTGCCCGGGTATTTACGCACGTCAGCCCGCCGGTGCCAGGAAGGCGCCGGCGGGCTTCGTCGTGGGCGCGCCGGAACGGGATTGATGAGGGTGGCTCGGATCTAGTACTTTCAGCGCCGACCACGGGGGAACGGTTGCGTTTCATCGGTACGGGTGCGTTTCGTCCGCCCTGACCGATTGAGGCGTTTCCACCGTCCAAGGTCACCCCTCACGAAGGAGTTTCCTTGAACGCACGACTGAAGCGCCCGTTGCTGGCCGTGGTGGTCAGCGGCGCTCTGCTGGCCGGCGGCCTCGCCGTCGGCACGCCGGCCTTCGCCGACGAGCGGGACTCGGCCACCGACGTGGCCTCGATCCTCGCCGACGACCCGACGCCGAGCGACCCGACCAGCCCGCCGCCGACCACCGAGACCCCGACGCCGGAGCCGTCCGACCCGGCCTCGTCGCCGGAGCCGTCCGACGAGCCGACCTCGCCGGTGCCCAGCGAGCCCGTGCCGGGCGACCCGCCGACCAGCCAGACGCCGGACCCGAGCACCTCGCCGTCCGAGACCACGCCGCCGCCGTCCGAGGACCCGAGCACGCCGCCGTCGGAGGACCCGACGACGCCGACGCCCGCGCCGGACACCCAGAAGCCGACCGGCTCGTTCACGCTGAACACCAGCGCCATCTGGATGGGCCAGCGTGTCGCCCTGGCCCAGGGCACCATCAAGGACGACAACCCGGTCGCCGACGTCAAGCGCGTCGTCAGCTGGGGCGACGGCACCTCGAGCACGCTCAAGCCGGGCCAGGCGCCGATCAACAAGCAGTACACGGTCGCCAAGACCTACACGATCAAGTTCACGATCACGGACAAGGCCGGGAACGCGAACTCGTACAGCAAGACGCTCAAGGTCACCAAGCCGGGTTCGTGGAAGCCGAGCGCGTACAGCGTGTGGCCGGGTCAGAAGATCACCTGGAAGCTGACCGGCGTGCCGGCGGGGACCACGAAGATCTGGTTCGACTGGGGCGATGGCTACAAGAACTGGATCGCCGGCAAGAACCAGTCGTTCTCCGGCATCTACTACCACCGTCTCAACGGCGGCCTGATCAAGGGCAAGGTCACCGTCCGGGCCACGTTCTACAACAAGTACGGCGCGTCGTCGGCGCTGTACGTGACGCAGATCAACGTCAAGACCGACTCGTGGAAGCCGACCGTCAAGGTCACCAAGCCCGCGAAGTCGACCAGCGCCAAGGCGTGGCGGACCGTCAAGGGCACCGTCAGCGACAAGGGCTCCGGCACGCCGTACGTCTACGTGTGGGTCAGCCGGATCGTCGGCAGCAAGGTCTACTGCTACACCCCGCAGAAGAAGTGGAAGCGGGTGTACACGCAGGACGAGTACAACAACTGCGCCGGCCTCACGATCAAGCCGAGCAAGGGCAAGTGGTCGGTCAAGCTGAGCAGCCTGCCGAAGGGCGGCACGATCTACGTCGACGCGATCACCTGGGACTGGGCGGACCACCAGAGCAAGTGGTCGTCGGTCAAGGGCAAGATCAGCAAGGCGTGACGTACGACCGGAGGTAACGGAAAAGGCCCGGCACTCGCCGGGCCTTTCTCGTGTTCCCGCTCAGATCTGGTACGCCAGCTCGGAGATGTGGTGGTCGGCCAGCTCGCGCACCGGAGCCCACACCTCGTACACCCCGCGCTCGTAGCAGCGGGCGCCCACCGCGGCGATCGAGTCCACGTCCGGATGGGTCAGCCGGAGCCGCGCCCAGTTGTCGTCGCGCTGCAGCACCCAGGCCGGGACCGTGCGCCAGCGGGCCAGCTCGGCCCGGCGGGCCAGCGTCTCCACGGGGTAGCGGGCGGCCCGGGTCAGCGCCCGCACGCGGAACTCGGCGGGCGGGTCGGCGACGGCCTGGTACTCGTGCTCCTTGATCCGGCCGATCAGCCGGGCGGCGCCGGCGTCGGTGCACGGGACGTACTCGCGGTCGGGACTGACGCCCGGGATGCCCTCGAGCAGGTGCCGCCAGCGGGGACCGGCCAGCCGCAGCCAGCCGTGCTGCTCCGGCTGATAGGTGTAGAGGACCACCTCGTCGCCGGTGCCCGGATAGGCGATCAGCTGGGCGTTGGCGGGCGTGGGCAGGTCGGCGAAGCCCGCGGTGACGAACTCCGGGATCAGGTCGTCGGTGCTGGGCGTGAAGCCGGTGCCGAGCACCATCGAGCCGACCCGGGAGTGTGCGGGGAGCGCGGCGAGGCCGGCCTGCGTCGAGCCCATCGGGATCTCGAAGTCGCTGGGGTCGGTGGCGCGCCAGCGCAGGGCGTAGGCGACGGAATCGCCCTCGGGCACGCCGTCCGTGCGGAGGATCGCGAGCTCGTCGGGCGTCCGCAGGTGGGCGATGTCGCAGGCGCGATAACAGAAGCCGTACGGCAGCCAGCCGGCCAGGTGCCCGGCGAGCTGGGCAGCGGAGAGCAGCTTCATCATGCGGGTGCCGCGGCGTACGGCGGCGGTGGCCCGGATTCCCTGCAGCACCGGATCCTGCTGGTGCCCGGCGGACTGGCTCATCTCCTGGACCCGTGCCCAGGAGAAGTCGCGGCGTAGTGGTGCCATCAGCGGTGGCTCCAGTGGATCGACGTCCACCTGGGCATCCCCGGTCACGGTCACCCGCAGCAACCTAGTGGTAGCTGGTGGACCCAGGGTTAACGGAAGGTTACTCGCGTTGCTTGTGAAGAATTTCTCATGGTCCGATGTGTGATCCTTGAGGGCGATGAACACCGAACAGCCTTCCGCGAAGCGCGCGGCCAAGGCGGCCCGCCGGTCCGGGGAGTTCCCGCCCGCACCCGAGCCGCTGGCCGTGCCGGTCTTCGACAGCCACACCCACCTCGACATCACGATTCACGAGGCCGGCGTGCCCGGGGACGCCGAGGACCCGGTCGAAGCCCTGATCGCCGCCGCCGCCCGGTCCGGTGTGGACCGTCTGATGCAGGTGGGCGTCGACGTCGCCTCGTCGCGGTGGGGCGCCGCGCTGGCCGCGCGGCATCCGGCCGTACTGGCGGCTGTGGCCCTGCACCCGAACGAGGCGCCGCGCCTGGCCGGCCTCGACGAGGCGTTGCGCGAGATCGAGGCCCTGGCCGCCGAGCCGAGGGTGCGCGGGCTGGGGGAGACCGGCCTCGACACCTTCCGCACGGGCGAGGACGGCCGTGCAGCGCAGGAGCACAGCTTCCGGGCGCACATCGCGATCGCCAAGCGCTACGGCAAGCCGCTCATCATCCACGACCGCGAGGCCCACCAGGACGTCCTGCGCGTCCTCGACGAGGAGGGCGCCCCGGACGTCGTCGTCCTGCACTGCTTCTCCGGCGACGCCGAGTTCGCGGCCGAGTGCGTGCGGCGGGGCTACCTGCTGTCCTTCGCCGGCACGGTCACCTTCGGCAGCGCCGGCACCCTACGGGAGGCGGCCAAGGTCACACCGTCCGCGCAGATGCTCGTGGAGACGGACGCGCCGTACCTGACGCCCGCGCCGCTGCGGGGACGGCCCAACGCGTCGTACCTGATCCCCGTCACCATGCGGGCGCTGGCCGCCACGACCGGCCGCGACCTCGACGAGCTCTGCGCGACAATCTCCGCCACCGGTGAGCGGGTCTTCGGCCCCTGGTCCTGACGGCCGCCCGGCTCAGTGCGGGAGCAGGTACGCCGCGCAGTCGAGCTGGTCGCCGAGGCCGCTCAGCAGCTTGGTGAACGTCGTCGGGGCGGCGTTGATCGGCCCGCGCGACACGAAGCGGACCGCCCAGCGGTTGCCCGACGCCACGTTGAAGATGCGGTGGACGACCAGCGAGCCGCGCGTCTCCGGCTCGACGCTGGTCACGCCGCGGTACCACCACTCGCCCTGCTGAGCGATCGACCGGGCCGCCCGGTCGATGGTGACGGTCAGCACGCTGCCGTCGCGGGTGACGGTGAACTCGTCACCCCGCTGCGGCCGCGCGGTGCCGGTGGCCGCGATCGGCGACCTGCCCCCGGGCCGCGCGTCGAGCAGCACGGCGGCCACCTCGTCGGGCGATGCCTCGACCACACCCCGCAGCTCGAGCAGCTCGGTCATGGGGTTCGTTCTACTCTGCCCGTGCCACCCCCTGCTGTCCCTCCTGCGCAGGCCGGGCTTTCCGGACGCCGTGGCCTGTCGCGTCGTGGCCGACGCGGCGCCGTAGGCTGTGGCGTCATGGCTGATGCACTTCTCGGCCCGGCGGAGATCCGGGAGCTGGCCGCCCGCCTCGGGGTCGCGCCCACGAAGAAGCTCGGCCAGAACTTCCTGCACGACCCCAACACCATCCGGCGCATCGTCGCGGCCGCCGAGCTGCGCGCCGACGACGTGGTGCTGGAGGTCGGCCCGGGCCTCGGCTCGCTGACCCTGGGGCTGCTCGGCGCCGCCGCCCACGTGCACGCCGTCGAGATCGACCCGGTGCTCGCGGCGGCGCTGCCCGGGACGGTCGCCGAGCGCACGGACGCGGCGCGCCTGAGCGTGCACCCGGGCGACGCGCTCAAGGTGACGGCCGGGCAGTTCGACCCGGCGCCGACCATGCTCGTGGCCAACCTGCCCTACAACGTGGCCGTGCCCGTGGTGCTGCACCTGCTGGCCACCCTGCCGACCCTGCGCGGCGGCCTGGTCATGGTGCAGAAGGAGGTCGCCGACCGCCTGACCGCCGGGCCCGGCTCGAAGGTGTACGGCGTCCCGTCCGTCAAGCTCGCCTGGTACGCCGGGGCGCGCGCCGCGGGCCGCGTACCCCCGGCGGTGTTCTGGCCCGTCCCCAACGTCGACTCCGGTCTCGTGGCCTTCACCCGCCGGGATCCGATCGCCGAGGTCTCGCGCGCCGCCGTCTTCACCGTCGTCGACGCGGCCTTCGCCCAGCGCCGCAAGACGCTGCGGGCCGCCCTGGCCGGCTGGGCCGGAGGCGCCGCCCGGGCCGAGGAGATCCTGGTGGCGGCGGGCATCAGCCCGCAGGCCCGGGGCGAGTCCCTGACCGTCGGGCAGTTCGCCGCCGTCGCAGCTGCCGCCGCGAAGCTCGGCCACGGCGGTACGCTGACCCCGTCCGGCAGGCAGCACGAGGAGGCGAACCCATGACCGCGGAGCCGACCACGCCCGGCATGTGGAGCCCCGACCCGATCATGCAGCGCACGGGCCGCTACACGATCGAGCACGTACTCGCGCTTCCCGACGACGCCCCCCGAGTCGAGCTCCGGGACGGAGTAATTATCGTGGTTCCCTCCCCCACGGGTGGTCACCAGGACATCGGCAATCTGCTTTGGATGTGGTTCCGGCAGAACACGTCGGAGTGGTTCAGGCCGTTCACCGCGGTTGGTGTAGCCATCGGGCTCGGCGACACGTTCGAGCCTGATGTCGTGCTCCTCAAGGAGCCTGTCAGCGACAAGAGCCATTACTTCCTGGCTGACCAGGTGGTGATTGCGGTCGAGATCGTCTCCAAGAGCACCAAACGCCGCGATCGGCTCGAAAAGCCCGTCGAATATGCCGCCGTGGGCATTCCGCACTTCTGGCGGATCGAGCAGGATCCGCTGCACGTCTTCGCCTATGACCTGGTCGACGGGGCCTACCAGCTGGTGGCCGATGCCGGGGTGGAGGACGAGCTGGTGCTGAGCGTGCCGTTCGAGATCCGGCTGCCGGTGCGGGACATCGCTCCGTGACGGAGGCGTGGGGGCCGGACGACGACAAGCCGCGGCGGTTCGCCGGGCCCGTGCGGGTGCGGGTGCCGGCGAAGATCAATCTGCATCTCGGTGTGGGGCCGCTGCGCTCCGACGGGTTTCATGAGCTGAACACCGTCTATCACGCGATCAGCCTGTTCGACGAGCTGACCGCCCGGCGCGGGGACACGCTGGCGCTCACCATGGAGGGCGAGGGCGCCGGCGAGCTGGAGCTGGGCGAGGACAATCTGATCATTCGGGCGGCGCGGGCGCTGGCCCGGAAGGCGCGGGTGCCGGCCCACGCCCGGCTGCACCTGCGCAAGGCGATCCCGCTCGCGGGCGGGCTGGCCGGGGGCAGCGCCGACGCCGCCGCCACGCTGATCGCCTGCGACCTGCTCTGGGGGACCGGCTACACCAAGGACGAGCTGGCGGAGATCGGGGCGGAGCTCGGCTCGGACGTGCCGTTCCTGCTGCACGGCGGCACCGCGCTGGGCACGGGGCACGGCGAGGCGGTCAGCCCGATCCTGGCCCGGCCGGTCACCTGGCACTGGGTCGTCGCGCTCGCGGACGGCGGGTTGTCGACGCCGGCGGTCTATCGGGAGCTCGACCGGCTGCGGGCCGCCCCCGGGGGTCCGGCGCCGCTGGAGAGCTCGGACGCCCTGATGACGGCGTTGCGGCAGCGGCGGCCCGAGGTGCTCGGGGCGGTGCTGGGGAACGATCTGCAGGCGGCGGCCCTGTCGTTGCGGCCGGGGCTGGCGGACGTACTCAAGGCTGGTCAGGCGGCCGGGGCGGTCGCCGGGATCGTGTCGGGGTCCGGGCCGACCTGTGTCTTCCTCGCCCGCGACGGCGCGCACGCCGAGAAGCTGGCGCAGGAGCTGGCGGCCTCCGGGGTGTGCCGGACGGCGACGGCCGCCCGTGGACCCATGCCCGGTGCCCGCGCGGTCTGACCCCGCTCTAGGCTGGACGGCATCGTGGCCAACATTGTGAATCTCGACCGGGTGAACAAGGGGTACGGCGCTGCCGGCCAACTGCTCACCGACGTCTCCCTCGGACTCGACGACGACGCCCGGGTCGGCATCGTCGGCCTCAACGGCGCCGGCAAGTCGACGCTGCTCAGGATGCTCGCGAAGCTGGAGGAGCCCGACTCCGGCCGGGTCACCCACCGGCGTGACCTGCGCGTCGCCGCCCTGCCGCAGACCTTCTCGCTCGCCGCCGAGGCCACCGTGCGCGACGTGGTGCTGGGCACCGCGTGGCTCGCCGAGGGCATGGGCGCCGAGCACGAGTGGGCCGGGGACGCCGGCGTCCGCGAGATCCTCGACGGGCTCGGCATGGCCCACCTGGGCCTCGACACGCCGGTGGGGCCGATGTCCGGCGGTGAGCGCCGCCGGGTGGCCCTGGCCGCCCTGCTCGTGCGCGAGTCCGACCTGCTCATCCTCGACGAGCCGACGAACCACCTCGACGTCGCCGGCGTCGACTGGCTCGCCCGCTACCTGCTCGGCCGGCGTGGCGCGCTCGTCGTCGTGACGCACGACCGCTGGTTCCTCGACGCCGTGTGCACGCTCACCTGGGAAGTCGTCGACCAGCAGGTGTACGCGTACGAGGGGGGCTATGCGGCCTGGACCCTCGCCCGCGCCGAGCGGCTCCGCGTGGCCGCCGCCGTCGAGGCCCGCCGGCAGAACCTGCTCCGCAAGGAGATCGCGTGGCTGCGCCGCGGCCCGCCCGCGCGCACGTCGAAGCCGCAGTTCCGCATCGACGCCGCCAACGCGCTCATCGCCGACGTGCCCCCGGTGCGCGACACGGTCAGCCTGCAGCGCCTCGCCACGACCCGGCTGGGCAAGCAGGTGTACGACCTGGAGGACGTCACCCTGCGCGCCGGCGACAAGACGATCCTCGCCGGCCTCACGTGGCAGGTCGGGCCCGGCGACCGGATCGCGATCCTGGGCGCCAACGGGGCCGGCAAGACCACGCTGCTGCGGCTGCTCGCCGGGGTCACCACGCCGGACGGCGGCCGGCTGGTGACGGGGTCGACGGTCAAGCCGGCGTTCCTGTCGCAGGAGCTCAAGGAGCTGCCGGGGCACCTGCGGCTGCTGGAGGCCGTGGAGGAGGTCGCCAAGCGGGTCAAGCTCGGCGACCGGGAGCTCTCCGCGGGCCAGCTCGCCGAGGTGTTCGGCTTCACCGACAACCGCATCTGGACGCCGGTCAGCGACCTGTCCGGTGGGGAGCGCCGGCGGCTGCAGCTGCTGCGCCTGCTCGCCACCGAGCCCAACGTGCTGCTGCTCGACGAGCCGACGAACGACCTGGACACCGACACCCTGGCCTCGCTCGAGGACCTGCTCGACTCCTGGCCGGGCACGATGATCGTCGCCAGCCACGACCGCTATCTGGTCGAGCGGGTGACCGACACGGCGTACGGGATGCTCGGCGACGGCCGGCTGGTGCATCTTCCCGGCGGCATCGACGAGTACCTGACCCGGGCCGCGGGGGTGCACCGGTCGTCGCCGGCGCTCTTCGACCAGGCGCCCGCCGCGGCGCCCGCGCCCGGGATGTCCGCGGCCGAGCTGCGGACGGCGAAGAAGGACCTGACCCGGCTGGAGCGGCAGCTCGGCAAGCTCGAGGACCGGATCGTCAAGATCAACGAGCAGCTGGCCGAGCACGGCAGCGACTACGACAGGATCATCGAGCTGGACACGCAGCTCAAGGCGGTGCAGGCGGAGCGCGCCCAGGTCGAGGAGAGCTGGCTGGAGCTGGCCGAGCAGGTCGGGGACGCGTGACCGGCGGGGCCGGATTCCGGGGGTGCTCCTGCGGCCGATCTCCCGATGCGCGAGAATCTTGCTGACGCATAACGAGCTTGGAGACGGAACCATGGCGCACACTCCGGTGAATCACCCCCTGCGGCCGCTCTACCGTGCGCTGAGCGCGGCGACCGGGGTCTACCTGATCGTCTTCGGCGTCATCGGCCTCATCATCACCGGCGGCGACGGCCTCTTCGGCAACCCCGACGATCTGGTGCTGGGCCAGCGCTCCAACCTCTTCTGGTCGATCGTCTCGCTGCTCATCGGCGCGATCGTGCTGATCGCCGCGGTGATCGGCAAGAACGCGGACGTCGAGGTCGACAAGTACTTCGGCTGGGGCCTGGTCGGCGTCGGCAGCTACTGCCTCGCCGTGAGCCGCACGGACGCCAACTTCCTCAACTTCGGCATCGCCACGGTGATCGTGACCTACCTCGTGGCCCTCATCCTCATCACCGCCGGCCTCTACAGCAAGGTCGCGCCCGAGGAGCGCCAGGGCGCCCCGCGCCAGGTGCGCGAGGCCCGCTCGGCCTGATGGCTCACTACCCGGTCAACCACCACCTCCGCCAGCCCTATCGCGGCCTCGCGGCGGCCTCGGGCCTCTATCTCGCCGTCGCCGGCGTGATCGGCATCGTGGCGACCGCGGGCCACGAGTTCTTCGCCCGCGACGGCGCCGGCTGGGCGCTGGGCGTGCGGCTCAACCCGGCGGGCGCCTGGGTGTCCACGCTGCTCGGGCTGGCGGTGCTGGCCGTCGCGGCGCGGGGCGGCAACCTGCACCATCGGGTCAACCTGGTGCTGGGCTGGGTCATGCTGGCGGTCGCCATGGTGATGCTCGCCATGCTGCGGACCGATGCCGACGTGCTGGGCTTCTCCGTGGCCACCGTCGTCGTGTGGGTCGTGCTGGGGCTGGTGGTGCTGACCGCCGCCCTCTACGGCCAGGTCGGCAGCGACGAGCAGAGCCACGCCGAGCAGGAGAGCACCCTCACCACGGGCTAGGCCGCGTCAGCAGGGTGGGCTCGGTCTCGAGGTGGGACAGGCCGTTCCAGGCCAGGTTCACCAGCTGCGCGGCCACCAGCTCCTTGCGCGGCCCCGGCGCGTCGGGCCACCACTGGCCGACCAGCGCCACCATCCCGACCAGCGCCTGGGAGTAGAGCTCGGCGAAGCCCGGCTCCAGGCCGCGCTGGGCGAACTCGGCGGCGAGGATGTGCTCCACCCGGTGCGCCACGTCGTTCATGACGCTGGAGAAGCTGCCCGACGCCTGCAGCAGCGGCGCCTGCCGGACCAGGACGCGGAAGCCGTCCGGCTGCTCCTCGATGTAGTCCAGCAGGGCCAGCGCCGCCTGCTCCAGCAGCTCCCGCGGATGCCCCGCGGTGAGCGCCGCGGCGATGCGGTCCAGCAGCGCGCGCACCTCCCGGTCCACCACGACCGCGTAGAGACCCTCCTTGCCGCCGAAGTGCTCGTAGATCACCGGCTTGGAGACCTCGGCCCGCGCGGCGATCTCCTCGACCGAGGCGGCCTCGAAGCCGCGCTCGGCAAATAGTTGCCGGGCGACGATGATCAATTGTTCGCGACGCTGCGCGGCGGACATCCGTACGCGTGGGGGCACTCCGCCATCCTGCCAGCCCCGTCCCGGAGGGTCGCGGCACTGCTCCGGGCCAGGTGGCGCCATTACCTACCGTATCCGTATGTGATCTCGGAATGGGTCATCAAGGCTGCACTGTCCGTGACTTCCCCGCGCTCAGCAGGGCGGAAGCTGCACTGGGTGCGTCGAAACTTGCACCTTTTCCATCGAGATGGTGTAACGCCGTTGTAACTGTCGGTCAGTAGCGTCCGCGATCGAGCGCCATTCATGAATCGGAATGCGTCGCTCTCCGAGCTCCCGTGCAGCGATCCGTCATGGATCAACCGTGTCCTGACGACGAGAGGGAAACCGATGAGTGCAGAGCCGCGGACCGTGCCTCTGGTGCTGGGGGTGAGCGGCGGCGCCGGGCTGGAACCGAGCCCGCACCAGGTGGCGGCGGTCGCCCGCGCCGGCGGGGTGGGCGTCCTCGACCTGGGCGCGGGCGACGCCTGGTCGCTGCGGATGGTGCGGCAGGCGGCCCGGCGGATGGGCACCGGGCTCGGCGTCCGGGTCACCGCCGGCTGCGCGGCCACGGCGGCCGACGTCGACCGTGCGGCCGGCGACGCCTTGGACCTGGTGATTCTCGGCTCCGGCGCAGGGTGGGACGTCGCCGCGACGGCCGGGCGCCACCGGGTGCTCGTGGAGGTCGCCGACCTCGACGAGGCGATGACAGCGTTGGCAGCCGGGGCGCACGGGCTCGTCGCGCGGGGCATGGAGTCGGGTGGCCGTACGGCGGAACTCAGCTCTTTCGTGCTCGTGCAGCGCCTGATCCCGCTGGGCGTCCCGGTGTGGGTGGCCGGCGGCGTCGGGCCCTTCACCGCGGCGGCCTGCGTGGTCGGCGGTGCGGCCGGTGTGCTCCTCGACGTGCAACTCGCGCTCTTCGGCGAGTCCGCGGTGGACGATCGGATCGGCTCCCTGCTGCGCCGCATCGACGGCACCGAGACCGTGCTGCGCGACGGCGTCCGCGGCGTCGAGCTGGACGGCACGCTGCTGCCGATCGGCCAGGACGGCTGGCTCGCCGCGGACTTCGCGAAGCGCTACGCGGACACCGCCGCGGCCGTCCGGGGTGTCCGGTCGGCGATCCTCGAGGCGCTGGAGCACCCGGAGGCGGGCGAGATGCTCAGCCCGGGCGCGCCGCTCGCCCGGACGCTCGGCGTCGACCTGCCCGTCGCCCAGGGGCCGATGACCCGGGTCAGCGACGTCGCCGGGTTCGCCGCCGCGGTCGCCGACGCCGGTGCCCTGCCCTTCGTCGCGCTGGCCCTGGCCAACGCCGAGCAGACCCGCCGGATGCTGACCGAGACGGCGGCCGCGCTCGGCGACCGGCCGTGGGGCGTCGGTGTGCTCGGCTTCGCGCCGGAGCAGATCAAGGCCGCGCAGATCGAGGTGATCCGGGAGGTCCGCCCGGCCGCCGCGGTCATCGCCGGCGGCCGCCCGGCCCAGGCCAAGGGGCTGGAGGCCGACGGCATCACGTCGTTCCTGCACGTGCCCTCGCCCGGGCTGCTGCGGCAGTTCCTGCAGGCCGGCGCCCGTAAGTTCATCTTCGAGGGCGCCGAGTGCGGCGGGCACGTCGGCCCGCGAGCCAGCTTCCCGCTCTGGGAGGCACAGCTCGGCGTGCTCGCGGACTTCCTCGACGGCCGCCCGGCGGAGACGGCCGCGGAGCTGCAGATCTTCTTCGCCGGCGGGGTGCACGACGAGCGCTCGGCGGCGATGGTGGCCGCGCTCGCGGGCCCGCTCACCCGTCGCGGGGTCCAGGCCGGCGTCCTCATGGGTACGGCCTACCTGTTCACCGAGGAAGCGGTCACCCACGGCGCGATCCAGCCGCTCTTCCAGCAGCAGGCGATCGAAGCCACCGGGACGGCCCTGCTGGAGACCGCCCCCGGGCATGCCACCCGGTGCCTGCCGACCACGTTCGTCGACGACTTCCACGCCCTGCGCGAGCAGCTGCAGGCCGCGGGCGTGGAGAACCGTACGGTCTGGGAGAAGCTCGAACTGCTCAACGTCGGCCGGCTGCGCATCGCGAGCAAGGGCGTGACCCGCGAGGGCGACAGCCTGGTCGAGGTGGACGAGGCGACCCAGGAGGCCGAGGGCCTGTTCATGGCCGGGCAGGTCGCCGTCCTGCGCGACACCGCCACCACGGTCGCCGGGCTGCACGCGCAGGTGACGACCGCCGCTGCGGCCGGGCACGCCGAGCAGGTCGCCGAGCTGCGGGTGGAGCTGGGCCTGGACCCGGTGCTGCCGGCCCGGGAGGCCGATCCGCTGGACATCGCGATCATCGGCATGGCCTGCGTCTTCCCGGGCTCGGAGGACCTGGCGAGCTTCTGGGAGACCGTGGTCAGCGGCGCGAACCGGGTCGGCGAGGTGCCCGCGGACCGGTGGGACGCCGGCACGTACTACGCGCCCGAGGTCGGTCCCGGGCAGGCCGGGCGGATCACCGTCTCGAAGTGGGGCGGGTTCATCGACCCGGTGCCGTTCGACGCCATCGGGTACGGCATCCCGCCCGCCGCCCTGGCCAGCATCGACCCGACCCAGCTGCTCGCCCTGGAGATCTCGCACCGGGCGCTGACCGACGCCGGGTACGCCTACGACTCCGGCTTCGACCACGGCCGCACCGGCGTGGTGTTCGGGGCCGAGGCGGGCAGCGACATGAGCCAGACCCAGACGCTGCGCACCCTGCTGCCCGGATATCTCGGCGAGGTCCCGGACGAACTGGACGACCTGCTGCCCAAGGTCACCGAGGACACCTTCCCCGGGGTGCTCGCCAACGTCATCGCGGGCCGGGTGGCGAACCGGCTCGACCTGGGCGGCCCGAACTACACCGTGGACGCCGCCTGCGCCTCGTCGCTGGCCGCCATGGACTCCGCCGTCAAGGAGCTGCGCTCGGGCGGCAGCGACCTGATGATCTGCGGCGGCGCCGACCTGCACAACGGCATCAACGACTATCTGATGTTCACCTCGGCGCACGCGCTCTCGCCGACCGGCCGGTGCCGCACGTTCGACAGCACGGGCGACGGCATCGCGCTGGGCGAGGGTGTCGCGGCGGTGATCCTCAAGCGCCTGTCCGACGCCGAGCGCGACGGCGACCGGGTCTACGCGGTGATCAAGGGGCTGGGCGGCGCCAGCGACGGCCGCGCGCTGGGCCTGACCGCGCCGCGGGCCGAGGGGCAACGGCGGGCGCTGGACCGGGCGTACGACGGCTCGGGCATCTCCCCGGCCGAGGTCGGCCTGGTCGAGGCGCACGGCACGGGCACCGTGGTCGGCGACCGCACCGAGCTGGAGACGCTGACCCGGATGTTCGCCGAGCGTGGCGCCGAGCCGGGCAGCGCGGTCCTGGGCTCGGTCAAGTCGCAGATCGGGCACACCAAGTGCGCCGCGGGCATGGCCGGCGTGATCAAGGCGGCGCTGGCCCTGCACACCGGGGTCAAGCCGCCGACGATCGGCCTCACCCGCCCGAACCCGGCGTGGAGCCCGCAGAGCAGCCCGTTCGCCTTCCACACCGAGGCCCGCCCGTGGGCCGCCCCGGCCGCCGAGCGGGTCGCCGGGGTCAGCGCCTTCGGCTTCGGCGGCACCAACTTCCACGTCGTGCTCCAGGCCCACGCGGCCACCGCGGACCCGCAGCACTCGCGGCAGGAGTGGCCGGCCGAGCTGTTCTGCTTCCGGGGCGCCTCGGCCGAGGCCGCGCACCGGGCGGTCCGCAAGCTGCTGGACAAGCTGCCCGGCAGCGGGCTGCTCCGGGAGCTCGCGGCGACGGCGGCACGGGAGTCGGATCCGCGTACCGGTCCGGTCCGCATCGCCGTGGTGGCGTCCGACGTGGACGAGCTGACCGCGCTGCTGCGCCGGGCCCTGGCCGGGGAGCACGACCCGCGGCACGGGCTGGTCCAGCCGCAGGCGACCGAGCCGGGCAAGGTGGCCTTCCTCTTCCCGGGCCAGGGCAGCCAGAAGCCGGGGGCGCTCGCCGACCTGTTCGTCGCCTTCCCCGACCTGCACGAATACCTCGAGCTGGGCCGGGAGTGGGCCGGTGCGCTCTTCCCGCCCGCGGCCTTCGACGAGGAGACCGAGCTCGCCCAGCACGACGCGGTCCGCGACACCCGGGTGGCGCAGCCGGTGCTGGGCATCACCGGGCTGGCGGCCGACCACGTGCTGCGACGCCTGGGCGTACGCCCGGACATGGCCGGCGGCCACAGCTACGGCGAACTGGTCGCGCTCTGCACCGCCGGGGCGTTCGACCCGGCGACCCTGCTGGACCTGAGCCGGGAGCGGGCCGCGGCGATCCTGGCGGCGGCCGGCGACGACCCGGGCACGATGGCCGCCGTCGCCGCCGACGCGAGCCGCATCCGCGAGGTGCTCGCCGAGGCCGGACTGACCGGCGAGGTGGTGCTCGCCAACCACAACTCGCCCGGTCAGGTGGTGATCTCCGGTCCCACGGAGGCCGTCGGGCGGGCCGTCACCGCGCTGAAGGAGGCCGGACTGAAGGCCCGGGGCATCCCGGTCGCGGCCGCCTTCCACAGCCCGGTCGTCGCCGCGGGTGCGGACACCTTCGCCGGCGTGCTGGCGGGCCGGGAGATCGGCACCCCGGACATCCCGGTGTGGTCGAACCTCAGCGCCGAGCCGTACGCCGCCGACCCGGCCGCGATCCGGGCGGGTCTCGCCGGGCAGATCGCCGGCGAGGTGCGCTTCGTGGCGCAGATCGAGTCCATGTACGAGGCCGGAGCGCGCATCTTCGTCGAAGCCGGCCCGGGTCAGGTCCTCGCCAAGTTCGTCGGCGAGGTCCTCGGCGACCGCCCGCACCAGGTCGTCACCGTCGACGGGCGCCCCGGACAGGGCCTGCGCGCCCTGCTCATGGCCGCGGCCGAGCTGGCCTGCGCGGGTGTGCCGGTGCAGACCGGGTGGCTCTTCGCCGGTCGCGACACCGACGCCCCGGCGACCACCGGGCGGCCGATGTGGACCGTCGACGGCCAGGCGGTCCGCGACCGCGACGGCAACTGTCTCCCCGGCGGGATGACCCCCGCCCGGCGGATCGAGATCGAGGAGTTCACGATGACCGCAGTGCAGGGCGCCGAGGGCACCCGCGACAACCGCAGCGACCTGGTCAGCGAGTTCCTGCGGACGAGCCGGGACCTCATCGCCACCCAGCGCGACGTGCTCCTCGCCTATCTCGGCGAGGGCCAGGGCGGCGGCCGCCTGGTCTGGCAGCCCTCCGAAGCCGTCCCGGCACCTGTCGCTCTCTCGGCCCCTGTTTCTCCGGCCCCGGTGTCCCAGGCCGTGGCGCAGGTGCACTATCCGACCGTCGCGGAGACGGAAGCCGTCGTCGCCACGCCCGCCGTCGACGTGCAGGGTGCCGTCCTGACGGTGATCAGCGAGCGCACCGGCTACCCGGAGGAGCTGATCGAGCTCGATCTGGACCTTGAGGCGGACCTGAGTGTCGACTCGATCAAGCGGGCCGAGGTCGCCGGTGAGGTCGCGAACCGGCTGGGCCTGTCGGTCGAAGGTGACGAGTCGGAGCTGGAGGACCTGGTCAAGGCCCGCACGGTACGGGCCATGGTGTCCTGGCTCGACGTGCGCATCAACGTCACGGTGGCCCCGGCCGCGGTGGCCCCCGTGGCCGTCCTTCAAAAAGCTCCGGCGGTCGACGTGCAGGGTGCTGTCCTGACGGTGATCAGCGAGCGGACCGGTTACCCGGAGGAGCTGATCGAGCTCGACCTGGACCTGGAAGCGGACCTGAGCGTCGACTCGATCAAGCGGGCCGAGGTCGCCGGTGAGGTGGCCAACCGGCTGGGCCTGACGGTGGAGGGCGACGAGTCGGAGCTGGAGGACCTGGTCAAGGCCCGCACGGTACGGGCGATGGTGTCCTGGCTCGACGAGAAGATCAACCTGCCGGGCGTCGCGGCGTTACAGGTCAGTGCCGCGGAAAGCGAGGCGCCGCCGCCCCGGCTCGGCATCGCCCCGCAGCGCCTGATCGGCCGCCCCGAGCCCGTCGAGGCCGCGGCGACCGGCCCGGAGCTCGCCGGTGCGCGGTTCTCGATCAGCGGTGGCGGGGCGGCCGGAAGCCGGCTGGCGGAGCTGCTGACCGAGGCCGGAGCCGCCGTCGGGGACTCCCCGGCAGCGGTCGACGGCGTGGTGCTGCTCGACGGCCTGGCCGCGGACGGCGACCCGGTGCTGCCGGGCGCGTTCGGCTCCCTCAAGCAGGCGCTGTCCGATGGGCTGCGGTGGCTGGTGGCCGCCGGGCCGGTGGGCGGCTCCGCCCGTACGGACGGGCTGCCCGGCCTGTTCCGCACGATCGCCCGGGAGTACCCGGACACGCTGGTCCGCTACGTCGAGGTGGACCCGGCGTCCGCCACGCTCGCCGAGGACCTGCTGACCGAGCTGGGGGACGCGGGCGGCGAGCCGATCGTCCAGCTCGGACCCGACGGCCGGACGGCGGTGCACCTGATCGGGACCGGCCTGGGCATGCTCGCCGACGCCGGGGCCGGACCCGCCGGGGAGGGCATCGCCGAGGCGCAGGCCATCGGCCTCGACCCCGACTCGGTGGTCGTGCTGATCGGCGGGGCGCGCGGCATCACGCCCTGGTTCGCGCAGACCGTGGCGGCCGCGACGCGCTGCCGGGTCGAACTGGTGGGCCGGACCCCGCTGCCGCAGACCGACGAGGACCCGGAGCTGGCCGCCGCCGCGGACAAGGCGGCGCTGCGGGCCGCGCTCGCCCGGCGGGGCTTGCGCAACCCCGCGGAGATCGACCGTACGGCCACCGCCCTGCTCGCCGCCCGCGAGGTGCGCACGACCGTCGCGGAGCTGGCCGAGCTGGGTGCGACGGTCCGCTACCACTCGCTGGACGTGCGCGACGACGAGGCGACCCGGCGGCTGATCAAGCAGATCCACGACGAGCACGGCCGCGTCGACGGGGTCGTCTACGCGGCCGGGATCATCGAGGACAAGCTGATCGGCGACAAGGACCCGGCCTCGTTCGAGCGGGTGTTCCGGACGAAGGTCGACGGCGCCCGCTCGGTGCTGGAGGCGCTCGACGACTGCGGCGCCGAGCCGCGGTTCGTGGTGCTGTTCGGGAGCATCGCGGCGGCGTACGGCAACCGGGGCCAGAGCGACTACGCGGCCGCGAACGACGCCCTCGATGCGATGGGCACGCGCTGGTCGCGGCGCACGGGCCACCGGGCGCTGACCGTGCACTGGGGACCGTGGGCGCCGGCCGGCCGGCACGCCGGCATGGTGACGCCGGAGCTGACCGCCGAGTACGCCCGCCGCGGCATCGGCCTGATCGACCCGGAGGAGGGCGCGCTGAGCCTGCTGCGGGAGCTGGCCTACGGCGACCCCGCGCAGACGTCGGTCGTCCTGACCGCGTCGGGCTGGTAGGCGGCATGGAACCCATCGCGATCGTCGGGATGGCGGCGATGTTCCCGGGCGCCGCCACCCTGGACGAGTACTGGCAGAACGTGGTCGCCGGCAAGGACATGATCACCGACGTCCCCGCCGACCGCTTCGACGAGCTGTTCTACGATCCGGACAACTCGGACCGCCCCGACCGCCTCTACACCCGGCGCGGCGGCTTCCTCGACGACCAGGCCGCGTTCGAGCCGCTGAAGTTCGGCATCATGCCCAACTCGGTCGGCGACATCGAGCCGGATCAGCTCATCGCGCTGGAGGTGGCCGCCGCGGCCATCGCCGACGCGGGCGGGCCAGCCCGGCTGCCGGACGCCGACCGGGTGGGGGTCATCCTCGGCCGCGGCGGCCTGCTCAACCCCGCCGCCTCCCGGTACGCCAACCGGGTGCGCATGGCGAGCCAGGTGCTCAGCGTCCTGCGCGAGCTGATGCCCGACCTGGGCGAGGACCAGCTGCAGGCCGTACGGGCCCGGATCGACGAGCGGCTCGGCGAGCACCACCCCGAGGGCACGATCGGGCTGGTCCCCAACCTGGCCGCGTCCCGGGTCGCCAACCGGCTCAACCTGCGCGGCCCGGCGTACACGATCGACGCCGCCTGCGCGTCCTCGCTGCTGGCGGTGGACCAGGGCATGACCGAGCTGGCCAACCACCGGCTCGACGCGGTGCTGGCCGGCGGGGTCCACCACGTCCACGACATCAGCTTCTGGTCGGTCTTCAGCCAGCTGCGGGCGCTGAGTCGCAAGGGCGAGATCCGGCCCTTCGACGCCGACGCGGACGGGGTGCTGATCGGCGAGGGCACCGGCATGGTCGTCCTCAAGCGCCTGGCCGACGCCGAGCGCGACGGCGACCGTGTCTACGTGGTCATCCGCGGCAGCGGGACCTCCAGCGACGGCCGCTCGGCCAGCATGTTCAACCCGGCCAGCTCCGGGCAGACCCTGGCCGTCCGGCGCGCGTGGGAGATGGCCGGGCTGGACCCCGCCGCGCCCGACGCCCTCGGGCTGCTGGAGGCGCACGGGACCGCCACGCCGACCGGCGACGCGGCCGAGCTGACCACGCTCGCCGAGGTCTTCGGCCCGCACACCGGCACCGGCGAGCGCCCGGTCATCGGCTCGGTGAAGTCGATGATCGGCCACGCGATGCCGGCCGCCGGCGCCGCCGGGCTGATCAAGGCCGCCCTCGCCGTCTACCACGGCGTGCTGCCGCCCACCCTGAACGTCAGCAAGCCGCGGGCCGAGATGGCCCGGACCCGGTTTCGCCCGATCGGCGAGGCCGAGCCGTGGACGGGTGCCGGGCCGCGCCGGGCCGGCGTCAACGCGTTCGGCTTCGGCGGCATCAACGCGCACGTCATCATCGAGCAGTACGCCGCGCCGGCCGTGGCGGTCGCCGAGCCCGAGCAGGTCCTGTGGCTGGCCGCGGGGTCGGTCGCGGAACTGGCCGCCCAGCTCGACAGCCCCGACCCGCGCGCCCTGCACCGCACGGACCACGCGGGCGGCCCGGTGCGCCTGGGCCTGGTGGACCCGACCGAGCAGCGGCTGGGTATCGCCCGCAAGATGGTCGCCCGAGGCGAGGCGTGGCGCGGCGGCCGGGACATCTGGTTCACGCCGGACCCGCTGCTCGGCCCGGGCGGCGGCAAGCTCGCGTTCGTCTTCCCCGGCCTGGAGGCGGAGTTCGCCCCGCGCACGGCGGACGTGGCCGCGCACTTCGGGCTGCCGCACCGCGAATGGGCGGCCACCGACCTGGCCCGGCACGGGTCCGGGCTGGTGGAGGTGGGCAAGCTCCTCGACACGGCGCTGCGCCGGATGAACGTCCGCCCGGACGCCGTCGCCGGCCACAGCATCGGCGAGTGGACCGCGGCCGCCGTCAGCGGCCAGATGAGCACGCAGGGCGTGGACGCGTTCCTCACGCTGTTCGACGCGGACAGCGTGGAGATCTCCGGCTACGCCTTCGCGGCGATCAGCGCTCCCGCCGAGGCGGTGGCCGGCGACCTGGCCGGTTATCCCGGCGTGGTGCTGTCGCACGACAACGCCCCGAGCCAGTGCGTCGTCAACGGGCCGGTCGCGCAGGTCCAGCGGCTGGTCGACGACCTGCGCGCGCGGATGGTGCTGTGCCAGGTGCTGCCGTTCCGGTCGGCCTTCCACACGCCCGTCTTCGCCGAGGGGCTGCAGGCGATCGGCGCCGCGATGGGCAGCTGGGAGGTGCACGCCACCGAGGTGCCGGTCTGGTCGGGCACCCTGTCGGCGCCCTTCCCGGACGACTCGGACGAGGTCAACCGGATCTTCATCCGGCAGATGATCGAGCCGGTGCAGTTCCGCCGGACGATGGCCGCGATGTACGACGCCGGCTTCCGGGTCTTCCTGCAGCTCGGCGCGGGTCAGCTGGCCTCGCTGATCGGCGACAACCTGCGCGGCAGGGACCACCTGGCCCTGCCCGTGAACGTGTCCCGCCGCGACGGACTGGCCCAGCTGCGCCGGGTCGCCACCGCCCTGTGGGTGGAGGGCGGCACTCCCGATCTGGCCGCCCTCGAGCCCGCGCGCCGCCCGGCTCCCGCCGCCGCGCCGAAGACGACGCTGGTGGCGGAGCCTTCGGCCCGCAAGGGGCCGCGGGTGCCGCTGGACCTCGGCGGCCCGCTGGTCAAGCTGGGGGAGGGCGCGGATCGGCTCCTCGGCGGTCGCACCCCGTCGGAGCAGACCGCGCAGCCCGCGGCGGGACGATCGAATGCGCTGAACGCGCTCGCGGGACTGGCGGGAACGTCGAAGGCGGCCGCCGAACTCGCGGCGCTGCTGCAGGAGACGGCCACCGACGCGGTGACAGTAATAGGAGCAGCAACCGCCCCGGCTCCGCGCGCCGCTGCGGTCGCACCCGCGAAAAAGGCGCCCGCTGATCTCGTACCCGGGAAGCAAGCGAAACCCGCCGCGCAGCCGGCGGCGGGCGACGTGGTCCTGCGCACCCACCTGGATGTCTCGGTCGAGCGCATGCCCTACCTGCGCGATCATTGCTTCTTCGTGCAGCCGGACGACTGGCCGCGCGACGAGGACCGCTGGCCGGTCGTGCCCGCGACCACCGTCGTGCAGCACATGATGGACGCCGCCGAGCAGGCCGCGCCGGGGCTCAAGGCGATCGCCGTGCGCGACGCGCGCTTCCACCGCTGGCTGATCGCCGCGCCCGCGCAGCGCGTCGACATCACGGTCAAGCACGCGGGGCCGAACCAGCTGACGGTGATCTTCGGCGGCTACGCGCGATCCACGGTGGAGATGGCGGCGAGTTACCCGCAGCCGGACGAGAGCCCGTGGACGCACGACCCGGCGACCGAGGTGCCGCCGACCACCAGCGCGGAGCAGATGTACGCCGAGCGGCTGATGTTCCACGGGCCGCAGTTCCAGGGCGTCACCGCGGTCCACGCCCTCGGCGACATGCACGTGCGCGGCGTGGTGACCGCGCCCGTCCCGCCGGGGGCCCTGCTCGACAACGCGTTGCAGCTCATCGGCAACTGGCTGATCACGACGCAGCCGTTCCGGACCGTGGCGCTGCCCGTCGGCCTGCGGCACGTGCGGTTCTTCGGGCCGCCGCCGAAGGCCGGCACCGCGCTGGACTGCGTGGCCCGGGTCCGCACGGTCACCGACACCGAGCTGATCGCGGACACGCAGCTGTCGGTGGGCGGCCGGGTGTGGGCGCAGATCGACGGCGCGACCGACCGGCGGTTCGACAGCCACCCGACGGCCCGGGCGTGCGAGCGCTTCCCGGAGAAGTACCCGATGTCGCAGCGCCGGGACGGCGGCTGGACGCTGGTCTTCGACGCGTGGACCGACCTGGTGACCCGTGGCATGGCGGCGCGCGGCATCCTGGGCGGCGAGGCAGCCGCCGAGTACGAGCGGATGCCCGCGGCCCGGCGCAACCAGTGGATGCTGGGCCGCATCGCCGCGAAGGACGCCGTGCGCTTCCGGCAGTGGGACGCCGGGCACACCGACGTCTACCCGATCGAGCTGACCGTGCGGAACGAGCCGGGCGGGCGCCCGTACGTGGACCTGCGCCCCGGCCGCGGCCTGGTCGATTGCTCGCTGTCGCTGGCGCACACCGGGGAGGCCGGCGTGGCCATCGCCGGGCCCGCCGGCGCGGCGGTGGGCATCGACATCATCGAGATCGCGCCCCGCGACGAGAGCACCCACCGCTACGCCCTCACCGGCGCCGAGCAGGCCCAGCTCACCGACGACCGCTCCTTCGCCCGGATGTGGGCCGCCAAGGAGGCCGTCGGCAAGGCGCTCGGCACCGGGCTGGACGGCGCCCCGCGCCGCTTCGAGGTCTCGCTCGCCGACGGCACGGTCACGGTCGGCGAGCGGGTCTTCCCCGTCCGCTGGCAGGAGATCGAGAACCCGCCCGAACTGCCGCCGCGCCGCTACATCGTCGCTTGGACTACCGAGGGAGAAGGACATGAAGGCTGACATTCTGGACGAGGTGGCGGCGATGCTGCGCGCCGTGCTGGGCGAGTTCGGCGTCGACGAGGTGACCCCGGCGACGACGTTCCGCGACGACCTGGGCATGGAGAGCATCGACGTCGTGTCGCTGGCCGGGCGCCTGCAGGCCCGCTACGGCAGCTCGGTCAACTTCGCCCTGTTCCTCTCCGGGCTCGACGCGGAGGCCGTGGGCGAGCTGACCGTCGGTCAGCTGGCCGACTTCATCGCGGACTCGCTCGAGAAGGTGCCCGCCGCCTCATGAGGACGGTCCGGGCCAACGGCATCGACCTGCACGTGGCGGAGGTCCCCGCGGAGGGGCCCCGCCGCGGCACGGTGGTGCTGCTGCACGGCCTCGCCGCGGACAGCATGGCCAGCTGGTTCCTCACGCTGGCACATCCGCTGGCCGCGGCGGGTTTCCGGGTGCTGCTGCACGACCTGCGCGGGCACGGCCGCAGCGCCCGGCCGGCCACGGGCTACCGGCTGGCGGACTTCGTGGCCGACCTGGAGGCGCTGCTCGCGCACTGGGCGGTGGACGAGCCGGTGCACCTGGTGGGCAACTCGTTCGGCGGGACGATCGGGTTCGCGTACGCGGCGAAGCACCCGTCATCGGTCGCCGCGCTCGCCGCCGTGGAGTCCGCGGCGCCGTCGCCCGAGTGGTTCACGCGGATGGCCACCAAGCTGCTGCGCGTTCCCGTGGCCCCGCGCGGGCACGCCTTCGTGGCCGCCGCGCAGGCCCTGCTCGACGACACCAGCATCGGCGTGGACCTGCCGGCGAGCGAGCTGCCCGCGCCCGTCTCCTTCGCGGCGGTCTCCTGCCCCGTGCTGTGTATCTACGGCGGCGAATCGGCTGTCCAGGAGCTGAGGGCCGAGACGTCGCGGCTGCTCCCGCAGGCGCGGCACGTGATCGTCCCGGGACAGCGCCACAAACTGCTCATCAAGGCCCCCGACCTCGTACGCGCGGAACTGCTGCCCTTCCTGAAGGAGAACTCATGGACCGTGCCATCGTCATCAGCAACGGCCGTTGCGGCTCGACCCTCCTCTCGGACCTGATCGTCGACGAGCCGGAGACGCTGTCGGCGCAGGAGTTCTTCATGTCCATGGTGCCGTGGAGCCGCAGCGGCGAGGTGGTCTCCGGCGCCGACTACTGGGACTTCGTCAGCAGCCCGACGCCCGAGGTGTCGCTGCTGGTCAAGCTGGGTGTCGCCCCCAAGGAGCTGCGCTACCGCGGCGCACGCTTCGGCGCCGACCTCACCACGCTGCCGCGCATCCTGACCGTCACGCTGCCCAAGGCGACCGACGACCCGGACGCCCTCTACGCGCGGCTTGAGTCCGTCGTCCCGCACTTCCCCGACCAGACGATCGGCGCGCACCACCGTGCGTTCCTGGACCTGACCGCCGAGCTGACCGGCCGCAAGCGCTGGGTCGAGCGGTCCGGCGGGTCGAGCCAGATCGCGCCGTCGCTGCTGGAGACCTATCCGGACGCCAAGATCGTCTATCTGACCCGGGACTGGAACCGCACCGCCACGTCGATGAGCCGGCACGCGTCGTTCCAGCTCGTGCAGCTGCGCATCGAGTGCATCGGCCGGTACGGCTTCGACCCGCTGCACGCCTCCCCGGACGAGGTGCCGGCCGAGATGCGCGACCTGATGCCCGACCGGCTGACCGCCGACGTGCTCCGGGCGCGAGGCGAGGACCAGCGCAAGTTCCTGGCGCTGTGCGCCTTCATGAGCAGCCAGGCGGAGCAGGCGCTCGCGGACCGGCCGCCGGCGTCGGGCTACCGCATCGCGTACGAGGACCTGCTCGCCGATCCCGTGGGTGAGCTGACCCGGCTCGGCGCGTTCCTGGGCTTCGCCGATCCCGCGGGCTGGGCCGCCGCCGTGGCCGGTCGGGTGCGCAGACCTGAGCCGGTGGCGGCATGAATGTAGTGGCGCTCGCGGCAATCGGTCTTCTCCTGACCCCCGAACCCGGTTTCGAGCTGCTCGGCAAGGCGGCTCCGGACGAGTGCTTCGCCGGCATCGGGCAGCCCTATCCGGCCGGCCCGCCGTGCGCCACCGGCCAGGCCAAGGTCAACCACGCGTACGTGTGGGGGATGACCCGCGCCGGCGGCTTGATCTGGTTCGGCACCGGCGCCAACACCCACTGCCTCACGACCGGTTACACGATCGGCGACACCGATCCGGTGCTCAACGAGGACTACGTCTGCGAGTACGGCGAGAGCCAGGTCCGCCTCGTACCCCCGGCGCTCGGGGACGTCCGTCCGCCGCAGGTGTGGACCTACGACCCGGCGACCCGCGCCCTGACCGACCGCTCCGCCGCCATCACGAACGCCTCCGCCGCCGACGCCCGCCGGTTGCGCGCCACCCTCGGCATGCGGGCAGCCGGGGCGCACCGCGGCGTGATCCTGCTCGGCGGCCCGTCGGCCACCGGCCAGCTCAATCTCTTCGCCTTCGATGCCGTCACCGAGCGCTTCCTCGGCTCGCGCACCCTCGCGCAGTACGGCAACGCGCGCACGTTCCTCGTCGCGGACGGCGACCTCTACGCCGGCGTCGGGCTCGGGCTCAACGGCAACCGTGGGGGAGCGGTGCTGCGCTGGACCGGGTCACGAGTGCTGCCGTTCGCCTTCCAGGAGGTCGCGCAGCTGCCCAATCAGGCCGCCGACCTGGCCTCCCAGGACGGCCGCCTCTACACGACCACGTGGGCGGCGACCGGCGGCCGGGCGGCGGGCGTGTGGCGCAGCCCCGAGCTGCCGCTGGGGCCGGCCGACGCGGGTGACTGGACGGAGGTGTTCAACGTCGGGGCGTACGAGCCCGATCCGCTGACCCGGGCCACGTACGGCCTCGGCGGGGTCGCGTCCTACCAGGGCTGGCTCTACTGGGGCACGATGCACGTCCCGCTGCAGGCGACGACCGTGCACCAGAGCACCTATCCGCAGCCCACCGAGGAGGCGCAGCGGCTGCAGGTCCGGTTCACCCAGCGGGCCACCTCGGTGTGGCGCGGCCGGGACCTGGGGCTGCCGACGCAACGGATCGAGCTGCTCTACGGCGAGCCGGTGCTACCCGCCTACGAGCCGTCGACCGGCACGTGGAGCGGCGTGCCCACCGGATGGACCGCGCTGTACGGGCGGTCGGGCTTCGGGAACACGTACAACAACTACACCTGGCGGATGGCCGTGGCCGGTGACCGGCTCCACGTCGGCACGATGGACTGGAGCTACCTGGTCCAGCACGTCACCGACCAGGTGACGCCCGACCCCGCGGGCTACGGCGCCGACCTGTGGACGTTCCCGTCGGCCGACGCCCCGGCGCAGCCCGTGACCACCACCGGCGGCGGCAACCAGCTCAACTACGGCTTCCGCACCCTGCTGCCCGACGGCGACGGCCTCTACCTCGGCTCGGCCAACCCCATGAACCTGCGTACGGATCCCGCCGGGCCCATGGGCGGCTGGGAGCTGCTGCACCTGTCCTCCTGAGAGGTTCCCCGATGTCCTTCCTCCTCCGGCGGCTGGCTGCCGCCGTTGCCACCACCGTCCTCGCCCTTCCCCTGTTCGGTTTCACCTCCTCCAGCTCCGACAGCTACTCGTTCAAGCTGCTCGCCAAGGCGGCCCCGGACGAGTGCTTCACCGGCATCGGTGAGCCCGCCCCCACGGGCCCGCCGTGCGCCGCCGGTCAGGCCAAGGTCAACCAGGCCTACGTCTGGGGCCTCACCCGGGTCGGCGACGACATCTGGTTCGGCACCGGCGCCAACGTGCAGTGCCTGACCAGCGGCGCGACCCTCGACGTCGCCAACCCGGTCGTCAACGACGACTACGTCTGCGAGTACGCCGAGAGCCCGACCGTGGCGGCCGATCCGGACTGGCCGGCCTACATCGGCGACCAGCGCACCCCGCAGGTGTGGCTCTACAACGCCCGCAGCCGCACGAAGGTGAACAAGTCCGCCGAGATCAACGCCCGCAGCGCCGCCGACGCCGAACGGCTGCGCACCACGATCGGGCTGCGCGCCGCCGGCAACCTCGACGGTGTCGTGCTGCTCGGCGGCCCGGCGCTCAACGAGTCGCTCAACCTCTTCGCCTTCGACGCGAAGAGCAAGCGGTTCCTCGGCTCGGTCAACCTGCCCGACTACGGCAACATCCGCACCTTCCTGACCGCCGAGAAGGAGCTCTACCTGGGCGTCGGCATCGGCGCCAACGGCAACTCCGGCGGCGGCGTGCTGCGCTGGACCGGGAGCGTGCGCCACCCGTTCACCTTCGACCTGGTCGCCTCGCTGCCGGTCCAGGCGGCCGACCTCGCCTACCACGCCGGGCGCATCGCGGCGACCAGCTGGCCCGCGGCCCAGCCCACCAGCGCCGCGATGCTGGCCGGCGTGTGGCTCAGCCCGCCGCTGAAGGACGGCGCGCCCGGTCTCAACCCCGAGGACGCCGCCGGCTGGAGCCAGATCTGGAGCGCCAACCAGTACGAGCCCGACCGCATCATGTCGGCCACCTACGGCGGCGGCGGCATCGCCTCCTTCGACGGCTGGCTCTACTGGGGCACCATGCACGTCCCGCTGAAGGGCACCAAGGTCTACCAGAGCCGCTACCCGCAGACGACCGAGGAGGGCAAGCAGGCCCAGGTCGCCGGCACCCAGCGGGCGATCAGCATCTGGCGCGGCAAGGACCTCGGGCTGCCCACCCAGCAGATCCAGCTCCTGTACGGGGCCACCGAGCTCCCCGTCTACGACCCGGCGACCAACACGTGGGCGGCCAAGCCCACCGGCTGGACCCCGCTCTACGGCAAGTCCGGCTTCGACAACCCCTTCAACAACTACACGTGGCGGATGACCGTCGCCGGGGACCGCCTCTACGTCGGCACCATGGACTGGAGCTACATCGTCCAGGACCTCGTCGCCCAGAACCCCGGCGTGCGGGCCGCGGACGTGGGCGCGACAGCCATTGATCCGGCTGTATATGGTGGCGACCTGTGGGCGTTCCCGTCCACATCGGAGAAGGCGATCGCGGTCAATACCACCGGACTCGGCAACTACCTCAACTACGGCATCCGCAACATGATCCCCGGCGGCTCCGGCCTCTACGTCGGCATGGCGGACCCGATGAACCTGCGCACCGACCCGGACGACGACGTGCCGGAGGGCGGCTGGGAGCTCATCGAGCTGACAGCCCCCTGCTGAACCCACCCCACCCGCCGTGCGTCTCCCGCGATCCCGCGGGAGGCGCACGTTGCATTTCCGGAGAGGAAACGACATTGATCAATATCAGGAGGCTCCTGGCGGCCGGCGCGATCGCGCTGCTCGCCGTCGGCGCCGCCGTGTCACCCGCGGCCGCGGCCGCCTCGAAGGTGACCTACAAGTTCGACCTGCTCGCCAAGGCCAAGCCCGACGAGTGCTTCAACGGCGTCGGCCAGCCCTACCCCAGCGGGCCACCCTGCAAGACCGGGCAACCCAAGGTCAACCAGGCGTACGTGTGGGGGCTCACCCAGGTCGGCAAGACGATCTGGTACGGCACCGGCGCCAACGTCCACTGCCTGGTCAGCGGCGCCACCCTGGACTACGTCCACCCGACCGCCAACGACAACTGGACCTGCGAGTACGGCACCAGCCAGCCCTCGCTCGCCGACGACCTGATCCCGGACTACCTCGGCGACATGCGCGCGCCCGAGGTGTGGACCTATGACGTCGCCACGAAGCGGCAGGTCAACAAGAGCGCCGAGATCCGGGCCAAGTCGCCGGAGGACGCGCAGCGGCTGGCGTACACCGTCGGGCTGCGCGCGGCGGGCACCTACGGCGATGTCGTGCTCTTCGGCGGTCCCGCGCTCGAGAACACGCTCAACATGTTCGCCTTCGACGCCACCACCCAGAAGTACCTCGGGTCGGTCAACTTCCCCGACTATGGCAACATCCGCACGTTCCTCACCGCCGAGGGCGGCCTCTACCTCGGCGTCGGCATCGGCCGCAACGGCTCGGCCGGCGGTGCCGTCTGGCGCTGGACCGGGTCCAAGGCCGACCCGTTCGCCTTCCAGACCGTCGCGACGCTGCCCGTCCAGGCCACCGACCTGACGGTGATCAACGGCCGGATCGCCGCCACCAGCTGGCCCGCCCAGCAGCCGCGCACCCCCGAGCGGCTGGCCGGCCTCTGGATCAGCCCGCCGTTCAGCGACGGCGAGCCCGGCCTCACCCCCGAGGACGCCCTCGGCTGGAAGCAGGTGTGGAACGCGGGCCTCTACGAGACGGACCCGGTCGTCGCGGTCACCTACGGCGGTGGCGGCATCGCAACGTACGGCGACTACGTCTACTGGGGCACCATGCACGTCCCGATGAAGTCGAGCACCGTGCACGCCACCTACTACCCGCCCGCGGACGACGAGGCCGCCCGCAAGCAGGCCGTGAACACCCAGCGGGCGATCAGCATCTGGCGCGGCAAGGACCTCGGGCTGCCCACCCAGAAGATCGAGCTGCTGTACGGCGAGAAGACGCTGCCCACCTGGAACCCCACCACCGCCACCTGGGTCGACAAGCCCACCGCCTACACCCCGCTCTACGGCAAGTCCGGCTTCGGCTACCTCTTCAACAACTACACGTGGCGCATGACAGTGGTCGACGGCAAGCTCTTCGTCGGCACCATGGACTGGAGCTACCTCGTCAAGGACCTCATCGCCGGCGCCAAGACCGACACCGACGTCAACGCCCGGGCCCGCAAGGCCCTGGCCGACCCGGACAACTGGCACACGCCGCTGATCAGCCCGGCCAACTTCGGCGGCGACCTGTGGATGTTCCCGACGCCCGAGTCGCCGGCGCAGGCGGTCGACACCCGCGGGCTCGGCAACTACCTCAACTACGGGATCCGCAACATGATCCCGAACGGCAAGGGCGGGCTCTACATCGGCATGGCCAACCCGATGAACCTGCGCACGAACAAGCTGGACCTGCGCCCCGAGGGCGGCTGGGAGCTCATCGAGATGAACAAGCGCTGATCCGGCTCTGACACTTCTCGAACACGCACGGAGGACGGTGACGTGATGAGGCGCTTCGTCGTACTGACCGCCACGCTGCTGGTGCTCGCCGGCTGCACCGCACGACGGGACCGCGACCCCGCTCCCGATCCGGCACCGTCCTCCTCTGCCAGCTCCTCCTCCGCTGCCCTCTCCGTCGACGGCAGGGAGCGCACCTATCGGCTGTACCGGCCCGCTTCCGCCCCGGCCGAGGCGCCCCTCGTGATCGTCCTGCACGGTGCCGTCGGGACCGGCAGGCAGGCCGAGGAGGCGTACGGCTGGGACGCGCAGGCCGACGCGGGCGGCTTCGTCATCGCCTATCCCGACGGGGTCAACCGCACCTGGAACGCCGGGCCGGGCTGCTGCGGGGTGGCCGCCCGCGACGACGTGGACGATGTCGCCTTCATCACCGCCCTGGTCAAGGCCGTTCCCGGCACGGATCCCGCCCGCGTCTACGCCACCGGGATCTCCAACGGCGCGATGCTCGCCTACCGTCTCGCCTGCGACACCGACGTGTTCGCCGCGATCGCCCCCGTTGCCGGCACCATGATCGCTGACTGTGCCGATCCCGGGCCGCTGTCGGTGCTCGCTGTCCACGGCACGGCGGACCGGACCATCCCGTACGGGGGCGGGCCGGGCAAGCGCTCCAACGACGGCACCGGCCGCCTCCCCGTCAAGCTCGACGGCCCGCCCGTCCCGGAGCTGATCGAGACCTGGCGCGGGACGGACGACTGCGCGGCACCCACCACGTCCGTCCGGGGCTCCGTCACCACCTCGGCGGCGACCTGCCCCGGCGGCCGGGCGGTCGAGCTGGTCACCATCGCGGGTGCCGGGCACCAGTGGCCGGGCGGCCGCAGCGCCCCCGCCGCCGAGCGTCTCCTCGGCCTCGACCCGCCGTCGCAGGCGTTCGACGCCACCCCGGCCATCTGGTCGTTCTTCGAGCAGCACCCCCGGCTTCACCGGGATTGAGCCGGCCGTTCACCCGGCGGCCGGACGATCGGCCTCCTCCGTGATTTCGCTCCTCTGCGGGGGGAAGACGCACAAGGCGTCCACCGCCGGTGCGGTCGTGCGAGATGCTGGGCACAGGCCCTTGGGCTTGGGCCTGGGCGAGGCAGTCGGGACGAACGGGAGTGAGATGCGAGGGGTCGGCTTTCCGCCGAGGGGCGCGAGGGACGCTACTATGTGATCCGCGTACATCGCCCCGCCGGAATGTCCGCTTTGCACTCCCGGATCGTCTAATGGTAGGACCGCGGCTTTTGGTGCCGTTTATAGGGGTTCGAATCCTCTTCCGGGAGCTTTCTTCCCGCGGCTGAGTCCTCGCCGCTTCTTTCGACATCGCACCACTGCGACCCCTGGAGTTATGCGTGAGCCAGTCTCCGAGCCGTACCGTCGTCGTCCTCGCCGCCGGTGAGGGCAAGCGGATGAAGTCCGCGACGCCGAAGATGTTGCATCCGCTGCTCGGGCGGACGCTGCTGGGCCACGTGCTGCACGCCGCCGAGGCGGTGCGCGCCTCCCGGACGGTCGTGGTGGTCGGGCACAAGGCCGACCAGGTCCGCGCGCACCTCGCCGAGATCTCGCCGGGCGCGACGCCGGTGCTGCAGGCCGAGCAGAACGGCACCGGCCACGCCGTGCGCATCGCGCTCGACGCGATCCCCGAGGCGACCGGCACCGTGGTCGTGCTCAACGCCGACGTGCCGCTGCTGCGCCCGGAGACGGTCGACGCGCTCGTCGCCGCGCACGAGTCGGGGCAGCGGGGCGCGACGGTGCTGGCTGCGGAGGTCGCCGACCCGACCGGGCTGGGCCGGATCGTGCGGGACGCCGCGGGCAACCTCGAGCGGATCGTCGAGGAGCGCGACGCGTCGCCGGAGATCAAGGGGATCCGGGAGATCAACGCCGGGATCTACGTCTTCGACGCCACGCTGCTGCGCGAGGCGCTCGGCAAGCTGACCACCGACAACGATCAGGGTGAGGAATACCTCACCGACGTGTTCGGGCTGCTCGCCGCGGTGGGCCACCCGGTGGGGGTCCACGTCGCCGCCGACGCGCTGGAGACGCTGGGCTGCAACGACCGGGCGGAGCTCGCCCGGCTCCGCGGCCTGTTGCGTGACCGGATCAACACCGCGTGGCTCAAGGCCGGCGTCTCGATCCTCGACCCGGCGACCACATGGATCGACGTCACGGTGACGCTCGAGCCGGACGCCGTGGTGGACCAGAACTCGCAGCTGCAGGGCGCGACGACCGTCGGCGCCCGGGCCGTCGTCGGGCCGGACACGACGCTGGCCGACACGGTGGTCGCCGAGGGCGCGACGGTGCTGCGCACGCACGCGGTCGGGGCCGAGATCGGGCCGGACGCGACGGTCGGCCCCTTCTCCTATCTGCGGCCGGGCACGCGGCTGGGGCGCAAGGCCAAGGTCGGCGGGTTCGTCGAGACCAAGAACGCGGAGCTGGGCGCCGGCGCGAAGGTGCCCCACCTGTCATATGTGGGCGACGCCACGATCGGCCCCAAGGCGAACATCGGGGCGGGCACGATCTTCGCCAACTACGACGGGGTGAACAAGAGCCACACGACGGTCGGCGAGGCGGCGTTCGTGGGCAGCGACACGGTCTTGATCGCGCCCGTGGAGATCGGCCCGGGGGCGTATGTCGCGGCCGGCAGCGCCATCGGCAAGGACGTGCCCCCGGGCAGCCTGGGCGTGACGCGGGCGCCGCAGCGCTCGGTCGAGGGCTGGGTCGCGCGCAAGCGGCCGGGCACGGTGTCGGCCGAGGCGGCGGAGCGGGCCGGGCGGGCGGCGGAGGAACCCGGCGACGGTGCGTGAGGCCCGCCCGGGGGTCTGATTTACTGTCGTCGATGGGACGGGATTGAGGTCAGCCGGGCCGGGGGCGCGCAAGCTGGGGTGAGGCATCCCACGCGAGGCCTCCGGCATATGGCGGGCAGCCGTCCCCGGGTCATACTTCAGGTGACACACCCCCTCGATCACACGGGAGCGGACGAGCCCATGGGCAGCATCGTCGCGGAGAACCGTAAGAGTCTGATGCTTTTCTCCGGTCGGGGTTTCCCGGAGCTGGCGGAGGAGATCGGACAGGTGCTCGGCGTGGCGCCGACGCCCTCGGACTCCTACGAGTTCGCCAACGGTGAGATCTTCGTCCGATATCGCGACTCGGTGCGCGGATCCGACGCCTTCGTCGTCCAGTCGATGACCGAGGGCATCAACCGCTGGGTCATGGAGACCCTGATCATGATCGACGCCCTCAAGCGCGGGTCGGCGAAGCGGATCACCGTGGTGATGCCCTTCTACCCCTACTCGCGGCAGGACAAGAAGCACCGCGGGCGCGAGCCGATCTCGGCCCGCCTGGTCGCCGACCTGCTCAAGACGGCGGGCGCCAACCGCATCCTCACGGTCGACCTGCACACCGCGCAGATCCAGGGCTTCTTCGACGGCCCGGTGGACCACCTGTTCGCGATGGACATCCTCGCCGAGCACGTGGAGCGCAAGTTCGAGGGCCGGCCGCTGACCGTGGTCGCGCCCGACTCGGGCCGCGTGCGCGTGGCGGAGCGCTGGACGGACCGGCTCGGCGGGTGCCCGCTGGCCTTCATCCACAAGACGCGCGACCCGCTCAAGCCCAACCAGGTCGTCGCCAACCGCGTGGTCGGCGAGGTCGAGGGCCGGGTGTGCCTGATCGTCGACGACATGATCGACACCGGCGGCACCATCACCAAGGCCGCCGACATCCTCTTCGACTCGGGCGCCGCGGATGTGATCGTCGCCTCCACGCACGCGCTGCTGTCGGACCCGGCGACCGAGCGCCTGAAGAACAGCCGCATCTCCGAGCTGGTCGTGACCAACACGCTCCCGCTCCCCCCGGAGAAGCGCCTCGACAAGATCACGGTGCTGTCGATCGCGCCGCTGCTCGCGCGGGCCATCCGCGAGGTGTTCGACGACGGCTCGGTGACGACGCTGTTCGGCGGTCTGAGCTGACGTTCGGCCCCGGCCCGAGCTGACGTCCGACCGGTCTGTGCTGAAGCGAGCTGGGCCGTGTGCTGGCCTTTCTCGCGCCGCTGTGCAGATGGACGGCATCTGCTGGACCTTGCCGCAGCGCTGTGCAGCCTGACGCACGTGGTGGCCCTTGCCGCAGCGCTGTGCAGCCTGACGCACGTGGTGGCCCTTGCCGCAGCGCTGTGCAGCCCGACGCACGTGGTGGCCCTTGCCGCGGCGCCGAGCGGCTCGATTGCGCGTGCTGGACGGCGAGCCCAGCGGCGTGTGAGCCGACGGCGGCTGCGTGAAGGGGATGGGCGGTGCTGCGCATTGTGGATGAGCGTGGCGCCGGGGGCGGACGCGGGATTTGCGACGTCCTGGGCGATTGAGGCGACGGGCGACCAGTACGGGGTGTTGCCATGCCGCTCCGGCCGGTACCGTGCAAGGTGCATCGGGCGGGTGAACTTTTCGCGGGAAGAGCGAGCTGACGGGACCCGCCGGTCGTCGTGCGCACGGGGCAGGTAAGCTGGTGCGGTTGCCACGGCGAGGGTGCCACGCGGTCTGCGGCAGGTTAGCGGAGTTCGCTTGAGGCACCGTGATCGACGCGGTGTTCCGGGCCTGTGCCCGTGCGCCCCTTGCCGAGCAGATGAGCACCACCCCACGCTCGGCCCCGCCGAACACAGCCCGCAGCCCGCCGACTTAGACGCAGCCCGATTCATGAGTTTCAGGAGTTCCCCGTGTCCGAGGTAAAGATCAGCGCCGAGCCCCGTACCGAGTTCGGCAAGGGTGGTGCCCGCCGCACGCGCCGGGCCGGCCTCGTGCCCGCCGTGCTCTACGGTCACGGCGAGGCCCCGCAGCACATCGCTCTGCCGGCGCGTGAGTTCGCGGCCGCGATCCGGCACGGCGGTCTCAACCAGGTGTTCACCCTCGACGTCGCCGGTGGCTCCGCCATCCTGGCGCTGCCGAAGGCGATCCAGCGCGACCCGATCAAGGACACGTTCGAGCACGTGGACCTGCTGATCGTCAAGCGTGGCGAGCAGGTCCAGGTCGACGTCCCCGTGACGCTGACCGGCGAGGCCGCCCGCAACACGCTCGTGGTGAACGAGAGCAACACGCTCGCGGTCACCGCCGAGGCCATGCACCTGCCGACCGAGCTCGAGGTGTCGATCGAGGGCCTCGAGGCGGGCGCGCAGGTCACCGCCGGCGACGTGACCCTCCCGCAGGGCACCCAGCTGGCCGTGGACCCCGGCTTCGTCATCGCGATCATCTCGCAGGCGCAGACCGCCGAGCAGATGGAGGGCGGCGAGGCTGCCGAGGGCGAGACCGAGGCCGAGGCCGGCGAGGAAGCCGCCAGCTGACCTCAGCCCCCAGGGCTGCCGGAAGACCACGACAGGGAAAGTGCCGCGCGGCGCTTTCCCTGTTTCCGTGTGAGGAGAGAGCAGGTCATGACCGACGACGCGCCGTGGCTGGTGGCCGGGCTGGGCAATCCCGGCCGGGAGTATGCGGGCAACCGGCACAACGTCGGCTTCATGGTGGCCGATCTGCTGGCGAGCCGGGTGGGTGGCAAGTTCGGCCGGCACAAGCGGGCGGTCGCCGAGGTGGCGGAGGGCCGGCTCGGGTTCGGCGGGCCCAAGCTGATCCTGGTGAAGCCGCTCACCTACATGAACCTGTCCGGCGCCCCGGTGTCGGCGCTGGCGCAGTTCTTCAAGGTGCCGCTGGAGCACATCGTCGCGGTGCACGACGAGCTGGACGTGCCGTACGGGCAGGTGCGCGCCAAGCGCGGCGGCGGTGAGGGTGGTCACAACGGGCTGCGCTCGATGTCGAAGTCGCTGGGCAGCAAGGACTACGCCCGGGTGCGGGTCGGGATCGGACGGCCGC
Organism: Actinoplanes oryzae; assembly: GCF_030757795.1. GTDB lineage: Bacteria > Actinomycetota > Actinomycetes > Mycobacteriales > Micromonosporaceae > Actinoplanes. The sequence continues at coordinate 60,884 of NZ_JAUQWH010000009.1, read as the reverse complement.
CGGGCCGGCAGGACGCGGCCGACTTCGTGCTGGCCGACTTCTCCTCGACCGAGCGCAAGGAGCTGGACTTTCTCGTGGACCGGGCGGCCGACGTGACGGAGGCCGTGATCCTCGAGGGCGTCGAGTGGGCGCAGAACAAATACCACGGAACGTGATGACCGACCCCGGGAACGAATAGATTAATTCGCCCGTTTTGCCCTTCTGAACTCCCGTGTCGCCGCGCTTGGTTGGCGCGTTGGTCACATAGCGCCCGGATGGTGCGTGATCATCGGCGGCGCAGGGGAGGTGCGAGATGACGGAAGGGCGGGAGACCGCGCTCGACGAGCCCACCGTGGCGCTGCCGACCGTGCAGCGGCGTGCGGCGGATCGCGGCCAGGACGTTCCGGAGAATCACGGCCCGGCGAACCATCCGCCGGCGAACCACCGGCCGCACCGCTCGGTGCCGCACCGGGACCGGGCGCGCAACAGCAAGATCCCGGCGTCCCGGGAGGCGGCCGACCCCAACGCGGCGCCGCGGACCGGAGACGGCGCGCGCACCCGCAACCGGGCCGTCGACCGGCACTGGTCGGAGCGGCAGAACAGGTCGATGGCGGCCCGCCCGGCCGCCCGGCCGTTCGTCCGGGTCCGGGGCAGGCACGCGGCCATGTCGCGGCGGCAGCGGTGGGAGCGCCGGTACGTGCGCTCGCTGGTGCTCAGCGACCTGCTGGCCGGAGTCGCGGCCGGGGCGACGACCTTCGCCGTGCGCTTCGGCGACGAGGTGACCGCGTACAACCGGGGGTATCTCCTGCTCTCGGCGCTCCTGCCGGTGGCGCTGCTCATGGTGCTCATCGGCAGCCGGGCGTACGAGCGCCGCTTCCTCTTCGTGGGCACCGACGAGTACCAGCGGGTGATCCGGGGCGGCGTGGGCCTGATCGCGGGCGCGGCCGTCGTCTCGTACGCCCTCGAGCTGGACCTGGCCCGCTCCTACGTCCTCGCGGCGCTCCCCACGGCCGTCGTCTCGGCGGTCGTGCTCCGCTTCGCCCTGCGCAAGCATCTGCACCTGGAACGCAAACGGGGCGCCAGCCTGCGCCGCGTCCTCGTGGTCGGCCACGAGCTGTCCGTCATCGGCATCACGCGCCAGCTGCGCCGTGAGCGCTATCACGGTCTGGAAGTTGTGGGCGCCTGCCTGCCGCCGCAGCACGACGGCGTGGTGGACCTGCCCGTGTACGGCACCTTCGACGACGTCGCGACCGCGGTGGACGCCGCCGACGCGGACACCGTGGTGGTGCTGAGCTGCCCCGAGCTGGACGGCGTGGCGCTGCGGCGGCTGGCCTGGCGGCTGGAGCGCGACGAGGTCGATCTCATCGTGGCGAGCGCCCTGATCGACGTCGCCGGGGCCCGCACCACCATCCGGCCCTTCGACGGGCTGCCGATGCTGCACGTCGAGCACCCGCGGCTGCACGGCGGTGCCCGGATGATCAAGGACCTGGTGGACCGGCTCGGGGCGCTGGCGCTGCTCGTGCTCTTCGGTCCGGTGCTGTTAACCGTCGCACTCTGTGTGAGGCTCACCTCCCGTGGCCCGGTACTCTTTCGGCAGGTTCGGGTCGGGCGGGACGGCAGCGAGTTCCGCATCTTCAAGTTCCGCAGCATGTACGTGGACGCCGAGGCGCGGCTCGCCGAGCTCCGGCACCTCAACGAGCACGACGGTGTGCTCTTCAAGATCCGTGACGACCCGCGCGTGACCCCGGTCGGCCGGTGGCTGCGCAGATTCTCGCTGGACGAGCTGCCGCAGCTGCTCAACGTCGTGCTGGGCCAGATGTCGCTGGTTGGCCCGCGGCCGCCGCTGCCCGCGGAGGTCGCCGCCTATGCCGACGACGTGCGGCGCCGGCTGGCGGTCAAACCGGGCATGACCGGCCTCTGGCAGGTTTCGGGACGATCGGATCTGTCGTGGGAGGAAGCGGTCCGGCTGGACCTGCGCTATGTGGAGAACTGGTCGCTCAGTTTGGATCTGGTGATCCTTTTGCGGACGATGACCGCGGTGGTCCGGTCCTCCGGGGCGTACTAGGCATGAGAGGCGAGGCGAGACGATGAGCGAGCGGACAGGGACGTCGGCGCGCATAGCCGGGCAACGTGAGCCCGAGTCCGGTGGCACGCCGCCGGTCAACGACTCGGCCTTCGCCCGCTGGCTGGCCGACCGGGCCGGTCAGGTGCTGCTGCAGGTCCGCGAGGAGCTGGGCCACGCGGACGGCAAGGCGCTGAAGGCCGCCGGCGACAAGGCGGCCCACGATCTGCTCCGCGCCGAGCTCGCCCGCTGGCGCCCCGCCGACGCCGTGCTGTCGGAGGAGGACGACCAGTCCCGCGTCGCCTGGGCCGACGGGGAGGACGCCGCGCGCCCGGACCGGCTGGACGCCTCCCGCGTCTGGATCGTCGACCCGCTCGACGGCACCCGTGAGTTCTCCGAGGAGGGCCGCGCCGACTGGGCCGTGCACGTGGCGCTCTGGACGGCGGAGTGCGGCAGCGCGAGCTGCCTGGCCGCCGGTGCCGTGGCGATGCCGGCCCAGCACCGCACGCTGGCGACCGATCACCCGCCGGCCTATCCGCCGCTGCCGCTGGCCGCCGCGACCGGCGGGCCGATCCGGATCGCCGCCAGCCGCACCCGGCCCCCGGCGTTCGTGACCGCGCTGGCCGAGGAGCTCGGCGCCGAGCTCGTCCCGATGGGATCGGCCGGCGTGAAGATCGCCGCGGTGGTGAGCGGGGAGGCGGACGCCTACATCCACGCCGGCGGGCAGTACGAGTGGGACAGCGCCGCCCCGGTCGCTGTGGCATTGGCCACAGGTTTGCACGCTTCCCGCATCGACGGCAGTGCGTTGGAATACAACCAGGCCGACCCGAAGCTGCCCGATCTGGTGGTCTGCCGGAAAGACCTCGCCCCCCAGCTGCTTGCGGCGCTGCAGCGGCACCTTCCGTAATCCGAGCCGTCAGCCCGATGGTCATCGCCCCCACGTAAATCGAAAGGCTGGGGATTCTGTGAGCCAGGCGAAGCCCTATCGCGTCTCCCATCTCGACGCCCTCGAGGCCGAGAGCATCTTCGTGATGCGCGAGGTCATGGCCGAGTTCGAGCGGCCGGTGCTGCTCTTCTCCGGCGGCAAGGACTCCATCGTCATGCTGCGGCTCGCCGAGAAGGCCTTCGCGCCGGCCCGCATCCCGTTCCCGGTCATGCACGTGGACACCGGGCACAACTTCCCCGAGGTGCTGGCCTACCGCGACGCCCGGGTCGGCGAGCTCGGCCTCAACCTGGTGGTCGCGAGCGTGCAGGAGGCGATCGACACCGGGATGGTGCGCGAGCTGCCCGACGGCACCCGCAACCGGATCCAGACCCCGGTGCTGCTCGCCGCGGTGGAGAAATACCGCTTCGACGCCCTCTTCGGCGGCGCCCGGCGCGACGAGGAGAAGGCCCGGGCCAAGGAGCGGATGTTCAGCTTCCGCGACGAGTTCGGCCAGTGGGACCCGAAGAACCAGCGCCCCGAGCTGTGGTCGCTCTACAACGGGCGGCACCACCCCGGCGAGTCGATCCGGGTCTTCCCGCTCTCCAACTGGACCGAGCTGGACGTCTGGCACTACATCGCCAAGGAGCGCATCGAGCTCCCCAGCATCTATTACGCCCACGACCGCGACGTCGTCGAGCGCAACGGCATGTTCTACGCGGTCAACGAGTTCATCGTGCCCCGCGACGGCGAGACCGTGGAGACCCGCCGCGTGCGCTACCGCACGGTCGGCGACGCCTCCCAGACGGCTGCCGTGCTCTCCGACGCGGACACGGTCGAGAAGGTCATCGACGAGGTGGCCGCCACCCGGATCACCGAGCGTGGCGCGACCCGCGGCGACGACAAGGTCAGCGAGGCCGCCATGGAAGACCGCAAGCGGGAAGGTTACTTCTGATGAGCCAGTCAGTGCTGGAGCCCGAGGCCGCGGCGGCCCGCAACATGGACATCCTGCGGTTCGCCACCGCGGGCAGCGTCGACGACGGCAAGTCGACCCTGATCGGCCGGCTGCTCTACGACACCAAGACGATCTTCGCCGACCAGCTCGAGGCGGTCGAGGCCGCCAGCGCCTCGCGCGGCGACGAGTACACGAACCTCGCGCTGCTCACCGACGGCCTGCGCGCCGAGCGGGAGCAGGGCATCACGATCGACGTGGCCTACCGCTACTTCGCGACGCCCAAGCGCAAGTTCATCATCGCCGACACCCCGGGCCACATCCAGTACACCCGGAACATGGTCACCGGCGCCTCCACGGCCGACCTGGCGCTGATCCTGGTCGACGCCCGCAAGGGCCTGGTCGAGCAGTCCCGCCGGCACGCCTTCCTGACCAGCCTGCTGCGGGTGCCGCACCTGGTGCTCTGCATCAACAAGATGGACCTCGTGGGCTGGGACAAGGAGGTGTACGACCGGATCGCCGACGAGTTCACCTCGTTCGCGGCGAAGCTGGACATCACCGACCTGACGATCATCCCGATCTCCGCGCTCGAGGGCGACAACATCGCCTCCCGCTCGGAGAAGAGCCCGTGGTACGAGGGCCCGTCGCTGCTGCACCACCTGGAGCACGTGCACATCGCCTCCGACCGCAACCTGGTCGACGTGCGCTTCCCGGTGCAGTATGTGATCCGGCCGCAGTCCACCACGGTCACCGACTACCGGGGCTATGCGGGGCAGGTCGCGTCGGGCGTGCTCAAGCCCGGCGACGACGTGCTCGTGCTGCCCTCGGGCATGACCAGCAAGATCGCGGCGATCGACACCGCGGACGGCCCGGTCGCCGAGGCCTTCCCGCCCATGTCGGTGACCGTCCGGCTGACCGACGAGATCGACATCTCGCGCGGCGACCTGATCTGCCGGCCGCACAACGCCCCGGCGGTCGCGCAGGACATCGAGGCGATGGTCTGCTGGATGGACGAGACCGCCCCGCTGCGCATCGGCGGGAAATACACCATCAAGCACACCACACGCACGGCCCGCACGGTCGTCCGTGGCCTGCAGTACAAGCTGGACGTCAACACGCTGCACCGCGACGAGGACGCGCCCGAGCTCAAGCTCAACGAGATCGGCCGGGTCCGGCTGCGCACGACGGTGCCGCTGCTCGCCGACGAATACCGGCGCAACCGCACGACCGGCGGCTTCATCCTGATCGACGAGGCCACCAACCGTACGGTCGGGGCCGGCATGATCATCGAAGCCGGCTGAGCCCCGGCTCGCTGTCCACCCCGATCGAGCCGCCCATCACCTCGGCCGTCCCGCGTCACCCGGCGCCCGTCCCGCTGCTCGCGGGGCGGGCGCCGTCCTTTTGTCGCGTTCGGATGATGGTGTCATCGGCTAGTGCCGGTCGGGTCGCCGTAGCAGGCTCGGGGGCATGCGACGGTTCCCGGCCGTGGTCACCGCGGTGCTCATGCTGCTCACCCCGGCTCCGGCGTCCGCCGCGCCGCCGCGGGGGCACAATCCCGTGTCGGCGAGCTTCGCGGACACGTTCGCGGACCCGATGGTCGTGCGCGGCGACGACGGCTGGTTCTACGCCTACGGCACCACTGATCCGCTGCGTGAGGGCGAGCGGACCCCGCACCGCATCCCGATGGCCCGGTCGGCCGACCTCAGGCACTGGGCGTACGTGGGAGATGCCTTCGCCGCCGGCCAGCGCCCCGCCTACGCCGCCGCGAACACCTCCTACTGGGCCCCGGACGTGCGCAGGATCGGCAACCGCTGGGTCATGTACGTCACCGTCACCGAGACGACGACCGCCCCCGGCGCCTCGGCCATCGGTGCGGCCACCGCGCCCACCCCGACCGGCCCGTGGACCTTCGCCGACGAGCCGGTCGTCGCGCCCCGGCCCAGCGGCGACGGCGGCTGGTGGTGGACGTTCGACCCGGCGCAGGTGACCACCCCGGACGGCCGCCGCTTCCTCTACTACGGCAGCTACTACGGCGGCGTCTGGACCAGCGAGCTCACCGCGGACGGCCTGCACCGCACCGGTACGCCCACCCGCGTCGCCATCGACAACAAGTTCGAGGGCTCCTTCGTCGTCCGCCGCGCCGGCTGGTACTACCTGTTCGCCTCCTCGGCCAACTGCTGCGCCGGCCCCACCACGGGCTACTCGGTGTCCGTGGGGCGGGCGCGTGACCCGCGTGGCCCGTTCGTGGACAAGCTCGGCCGGCCGCTGAACACCTCACGCGCGGGCGGCACCCCGGTCATCGCGCCCAACGGCAACCGCTGGGTCGGCACCGGGCACAACGCGGTGATCAGTGACGGACACCGGGACTGGTTCGTCTATCACGCGATCGACCGCGGGGACCCGTACCTGGACGAGCCGTCCGGGATCAACGAGCGGCCGATGCTGATCGACCGGCTGGACTGGATCGGGGGCTGGCCGACCGTACGCGCGGGGGCCTGGGCCTCCGACGGCCGCGACTCGGGCACCGCGCGGGAGCCGCAGCCCGGCCGCCCGCTGCCCCGGTGGTCCGATGAGTTCGACTCCAAGCAGAAGAGCTGGACCTTCGTACGCCCGGATCCCGCCGTCACGGTGACAGGCGGGCAGCTGCGCTGGCCGGTGCAGGGCGCCGACCTGACCGGCGACTCGGACGACGCCGGGGTGCTGCTGCGCGCCGCCCCGCCCGGGAACTGGATCGCCGAGACCCGGCTCACGCTGCCGCTGGGCGAGGACAGCGTCCGCAACTACCAGCAGGCGGGCCTGATCGCGTACGTCGGCGACGACCTGTTCGCCCGGCTGTCCGCGGTCGCCATCGGGAATACGCGGCAGGTCGAATTCGGTCACGAGATTCCCTACGCGGGCACGACCTCGTACGGCGGCACAATCGCCGGCACGCCGGGGCTGACCACCACGTGGCTGCGCCTGGCCCACCGCGTCGACCCGCGCAACGGCGAACACGAGTACCGAGCCGGGGTGAGCCGCGACGGCCGCACCTGGACGTGGGGCGGCGTGTGGACGCTGCCGGCGGGCACCCACCCGCGCATCGGGCTCGTGGCGCACGGCGGCGCCACGCCGCCCGTCACCGCGTCCTTCGACTACCTGCGGTTCAGCGGTCTCGCTGGGTAGCGTCCTCGATGGCCTCGGAGACCGACCCGGTGATGTCCCCGGCGGGCACGGCGATGCTCTCGGCCTCGTCGTGCAGCTGCTTGTCGTGGTCCCGGGTCGGCTGCGGCTCGGGCGCGGTGCCGTCGCCCGCGAAGCCGAACTCGTTGGGCTGGTTCTCTTCCCGCTGATCAGTCATGACCCGTCGCATACCCGCGCGTTCGCGCGGGTATGCGGGCCTGTCGCTCAGAGCTTGCGGGCCCCCGGGCCGGGCGTCGCCGACCAGGTGGTGGGGGCGGTGAAACCCTTCTCCTGGTACGCGCGCTCGACCGCGGCCGTGGTCTCGGCGGCCTTGTCCGCGTCGACCAGGGCCAGCACGCACCCGCCGAAGCCGCCGCCGGTCATGCGCGCCCCGTAGGCGCCGGCCGCCAGCGCCGCCTCGACCGCCACGTCGACCTGGGCGACGGTGATCTCGAAGTCGTCGCGCATGGAGGCGTGCGAGGCGGTGAGCAGCGGGCCGATCTCGCGGACGCGGCCCTCGCGCAGCAGGGCGACGGTGTCGAGCACGCGCTGGTTCTCGGTGACGATGTGCCGGACGCGGCGCTTGATCACGTCGTCGCCGATCCGGGCGAGCGCGGCGTCGAGGTCGCCGATCGCCACGTCGCGCAGGGCCGGGACGCCGAGCAGGCGGGCGCCCTCCTCGCACGACTTGCGCCGGGCGCCGTACTCCCCGTCGACGTGCTGGTGCGGGGCGTTGCTGTTGATGATCAGCATGGCGAGCCCGGCGGCCGCCAGGTCGAACGGGATCTGCTCGACCTCCTCCGAGCGGCAGTCCAGGAAGAGGGCCTTGCCCTCCTGGCAGCGGATGGAGGCCGACTGGTCCATGATCCCGGTCGGGGCGCCGACGTAGACGTTCTCCGCGCGCTGGGCGACCGCCGGCCGCCTGTCCACGGGCAGGTCGATGCCGCCGAGGTCGACCAGCGCGGTCAGTACGGCCGACTCGAGCGCGGCGGAGGAGGAGACCCCGGCACCCAGGGGCACGTCCGACGAGAGCGCGATGCGGGCCGGCGGCACGTCGAACCCGGCGTCCTGCAGGGCCCAGACGACGCCGGCAAGGTAGGCGGCCCAGTCCTTGACCTCGCCCGGCCCGGTCGTGCCGAAGCTGACCGGGGCGTCGGCGAAGCCGGAGCACACGGTCCAGCCGGGCCCGTCGTGCCGGGCCGCGGCGGCCACGACCTGCTGGGGCAGCGCGAAGGGCAGCACGAAGCCGTCGTTGTAGTCGGTGTGCTCACCGATCAGGTTGACCCGCCCGGGCGCCGCGTAGAGCGCGGTGGGCTCGGAGCCGTAGGTCGAGGTGAAGGCCGCTGCGGCCGAGGACGCGACTGTCATGTGCTTGATCCCATCACGCCAGGTTGTGGGACCGGTAGAACGCCCAGGCGTCCCCGATCATGTCCGCCAGGGTGTTCTTCTCCGGGACCCAGCCCAGCTCGTCGCGGGCCCGCTGCGACGACGCGACCAGGGTGGCCGGGTCGCCCTCGCGCGGCGGGGCGATCTCGAGCGGGATCTCCGCGCCGGTGACCTCGCGGGCCACCTCGACGACCTGGCGGTTGGAGAAGCCGTTGCCGTTGCCCAGGTTGTAGATCTTGTGCTCGCCGGCCGTGGCCGCGTCCAGGGCCAGCAGGTGGGCCCGGGCGAGGTCCTGCACGTGGATGTAGTCGCGCACGCAGGTGCCGTCGGCGGTGGGGTAGTCGTCGCCGAAGAGCTGCAGCTTGTCGCGCTTGCCCGCGGCGACCTGCAGGGTGATCGGGATGATGTGCGTCTCGGGGTCGTGCCGCTCGCCGACCTGGGTGCCGTCGGGGCGGATCAGGGCCCCGGCGACGTTGAAGTAGCGCAGCGACACCGCGGCCAGCCCGTGCGCGAAGGCCTCGGACGTGAGCGCGTAGTCGAAGGCGAGCTTGGTGGCGCCGTACGTGTTGGTCGGGGCCTTCGCCGCGCCCTCGGTGATCGGGTTCTCGCTCGGGTTGCCGTAGACCGCGGCGGTGGAGGAGAACACGAAGCGCCGGACGCCGGCCGCCCGGACCGCGTCGAGCAGCGCCAGGGAGCGCTTGACGTTGTGGTCCCAGTAGAGCTCCGGCTTGTGCATCGACTCGCCGGCCTGGATGAGCCCGGCGAAGTGCAGCACCGCGTCGAAGCCGGCCTCGGGGGTCAGCACCGTGGCCGCGTCCTTGATGTCCGCCTCGACGAACGTGGCCCCGGGGGCAACGGCCTCGCGGTGCCCGTTGCTCAGATTGTCCAGGACGGTGACCTCGTGCCCGGCCTCCAGCAACAGCCGGCTGGTGACGCTGCCGACATAGCCGGCGCCTCCGGTGACGAGCAGTTTCACGACTTTGACCTCCGGTCGACGACGCCAGCCACGCTCAGCGTAGGCGGCGCTGCTGTGCTCCGGCTTGCGGAACCCTGTGTTCGAGATTCCACCAAATTCGATCAGAAGTCAACATGCTCGAACATCGACCACCCTTCGTCGGCTTCCCTCCCAGCCAGGCGCGCCAGCGCCGGGCCCAAGTCGCACTTCGCCCGTCGATGGTTGGGGCGCCGATTTCCGGCCGGGCGCTCTTTCCCGGCCGGAAATCGGCGCCCCAACCATCGGCTGCTTTTGGGCGAAGTGCCCGCCGAGCGAAGCGAGGCCATGTGACAGCTGCTTTTGGGCGAAGTGCCCCGCCGAGCGAAGCGAGGCAATGTGGCACCATGGCGCTCATGTCCGACGCCGTTCACCGCCCCCGGGTGCTCTCCGGCATCCAGCCGACCGCCGACTCGTTCCACCTCGGCAACTATCTCGGCGCGGTGCGCAACTGGGTCGCGATGCAGGAGACAGCCGACGCGTTCTACTGCGTGGTGGACCTGCACGCCATCACGGCCGGGCACGACCCCGTGGCCCTGCGGAACAGGACGCGCCTGTCGGTCGCCCAGCTGCTCGCGGTCGGGCTCGACCCGGAGCGCTGCACCCTCTTCGTGCAGTCGCACGTCCCCGAGCACGCCCAGCTCGCCTGGGTGCTGAGCTGCATCACCGGCTTCGGCGAGGCCGGCCGCATGGTGCAGTTCAAGGACAAGTCCGCCAAGCAGGGCACCGACAGCGCCAGCGTCGGGCTGTTCACCTACCCGATTCTGCAGGCGGCGGACATCCTGCTCTACCAGGCCGACGCGGTGCCGGTCGGCGAGGACCAGCGGCAGCACCTGGAGCTGACCCGGGACCTGGCGCAGCGCTTCAACAGCCGGTTCGGCAAGACGTTCACGCAGCCCGAGGCGTACATCGTCAAGGACACCGCGAAGATCGTCGACCTGCAGGACCCGAGCTCCAAGATGAGCAAGTCGGCGTCCTCGCCCAACGGCATCATCGAGCTGCTCGAGGAGCCGGGCCGGTCGGCCAAGAAGATCAAGTCGGCGGTCACCGACACCGGGCGCGAGATCCTCTACGACGAGGTGAACAAGCCGGGCATCAGCAACCTGCTGACGATCTACGCGGCGCTCACCGGGCGGACCATAGACGATCTGCTGGAGGCGTACGACGGCCGCGGCTACGGCGACCTGAAGAAGGACCTCGCCGAGATTGTCGTCGACTTCGTCAAGCCGATCCAGGAGCGCACCCGGGCCTACCTCGAGGACCCGGCGCACCTCGACAAGGTGCTCACGATCGGGGCGGAGAAGGCGCGCGCGGTCTCCGCGGCGACCCTGGCCAAGGCCTATCAGAACGTCGGCTTCCTCGCGCCGGCGCGCGGGGCCTGAGGCCGGTGGGCCCGCTCGATCCGCCCGTCACCCGCATCGGGGTGGCGATCGACATCCCGGAGCCGTGGGGGCCGCTGCTCACCCGGCGCCGGGCGGAGGCCGGCGACCCGCAGGCGGCCTGGACCCCGGCGCACGTGACGCTGCTCGGCCCCACGGAGATCGACCCCGAGGCGCTGCCCCGGATCGAGAAGCACCTGGGGGCCGTCGCGGCGGAGCACCGGCCGTTCTCGATCCACCTGCGCGGCACGGGTACGTTCCGGCCGGTCACCGAGGTGGTCTTCGTGACGCTGGCGGTCGGCATCAGCGAGTGCGAGCTGCTCGCCGAGGCGATCGTGGCGGCTCCGGGGGTGCACCGCGACTCGCGGTTCCCCTACCACCCGCACGTGACCGTGGCACAGGACGTGCCCGGCGCGGCGCTCGACGCGGTCTTCGACGATCTGGCCGAGTTCGACGCGCGGTTCGAGGTGCCCGGATTCACGCTCTTCTCGCACGACCTCACCGACGGCGAGCGGCCCTGGCGGCGCCGTCGCGAGTACACACTGGGTGGCCTGCGACACCCGTAGTGGATCTTTCGGTACGGTCGGGCGCGTGAACGCCATCGACCGGGCGTACGCGGCGGTCGAGCAGCGCATCCTCGCTCTGCGGCACCGCTCGCCGTACTTCGACCACCTCGCACGCGCCGTCCTGCGCTACGACGAGGTGCTGGGCGGGCGCCTGGCCGCGGCCATCGCGTACTACGGCTTCTTCGCGGTGTTCGCGCTGGCCCTGATCGGCTACTCGGTCTTCGGCTTCCTGATCGACTCGAACGTCGGGCTGTTCGACATCGTGCAGCGCTTCCTGCGGGAGAACCTGCCCTTCCTCGACATCAAGGCCATTCTCGACAGCGGCAAGACCGTCGGGATCGTGGGCATCGTCGGCCTGGTGTTCACCGGCATCGGCTGGATCGAGGCGATCCGCTCGTCGCAGCGGCTGATCTGGCGGCTCAACGAGCAGCCCGGCTACATCGGCGTCCGGCAGGTGGTCGACCTGCTCGTGATGATCGGCATCCTGCTGCTGCTCATCGTGTCCGTGGGTGCGGTCTACGGGCTGGAGACGCTGCTGACCTGGGTGGCCGACGGCCGGGCCGGCACGGTGCTGTCGGTGATCAGCACGCTGCTCACGCTGGGCATCGACATGCTGCTGGCGGCGGCGTTGCTGGCCGCGGTGCCCCGGCTGCGGATGACCGTACGCCGCATGGCGCCCCCGGTCCTGCAGGTCGGCATCGGCATCTACCTGCTCAACACGGTCGGCAAGTCCTTCGTCGGCCTGATCCAGCGCAACCCGGCGTACGGTCTGGTGGCCAGCGCCGTCGGTGTGCTGGTCTACCTCTACGTCTTCAACCAGTTGCTGCTTTTCGGGGCGTCCTGGGCGGCGACGAGCCCGCACGGGCGGGTGGTGGACCTGTCGGCCGACGACAAAACCGCCCCGGTGGGACAAAATACCTGGATTCGGCACAACCGCCCGGAATGATGAGGCCCGTGGGCACACTCGTGACGCTGCACCTGCCGCCGGACTCGCCGGTGGCACACCTGCCGTGGATCATCACCATCGGCGCGCTGAACGACGACGAGGAGTGGGAGCCGCTCGTCTGCGGCCCCTACGAGCGGCCGCACGCCCTCGCCCTCGCGCAGGCCGTCGTCGCGGACGAGGAGCTGATGGCCGTCGTCGAGCCGCTCCTGCCGCTCGCCGACGCCGACGCCATCCGCAGCGAGGTGGCCCTGGCCAAGACCGGGCAGCCGGACGATCTCGAGGCGGAGAGCTTCGGCGACGACGAGCCCCGGCACACCACTCCCGGCCGGCCGCCGACCGAGGCCGAGGTCCGCGAGGGCTTCGCCCGCATCGCCGCCCAGCTGTCCGGCGGCTAACGGGCGAGCAGCGCGTGGAGTCCGGCGAGATACGTCGCCTTGTCGGGCGTGCCGATGAGCGTGTGCTGCAGCGCGTATCCCGGCAGTGAGCCGAACAGCACGGACGCGACCGCCTCGGGATCGGTGCCCGGCGGCAGCTCGCCGCGCTCGACGGCGCGCCGGGCGAGAGCCACGAAGGGCGTGCGCATCTCGCTGTAGCGCGCCTTGACGATCTCGGCGATAGCCGGGTCGCGCAGGGCCTCGCCCCACACCTGGATGCCCAGCGGGAACATCCCGCCCGGGGCGACCTGCGCGTCGACCAGGTCGAGGGCCCGGCTCATGGCATCCCGCAGGCCCAGCTCCGGGTCGTCCGAGACCTGCGTGAGGCCGGCGGTGATGGTCCCGGTGAAGGTCTGCGAGATCGCGTTGATGATCTCCGTCTTCGACTTGAAGTAGCGGTAGACCGCGCCCACCGAGAGCCCGGCCTCCTGGATCAGGTCCTGCATCGACGTGTTGTGGATCCCGTTGCGCAGGAAGCAGGTGCGGGCCGCGGCGAGGATCTGCTCGCGGCGGGCGTTCAGGTGGTCCTCGGAGACGCGGGGCATGCGCCAACTGTAAAACGAACGATCGTTCGTTGACAGTGCCGGGACCCGACGCGCATGCTCATGCAAAAGAACGAGCATTCGTTTTAGGAGTTGGTCATGACTCGCACCCTGCGACCGCTGCCCCTTGCCTTGCTGATAGCCGTCGCCGTCGTCGCCCTGCAGGCCCTGCTCGTGCCCCTCTTCGCGGGCCCCGCCTCGCACCTCGCGCCGCGCGACCTGCCGCTCGCCGTGGCCGGCCCGCAGCCCGCCGCGGAACAGATCGTCGCCCGGCTCGAGGCGGGCCGGCCCGGCGCGTTCGACCTCGAGATCGTGCCGGACGGCGACGCCGCGATCCGCGACCACGAGGCGTACGGCGCGATCGTCGTCGGCGCCGCCGGACCCGAGATGCACGTCTCCTCGGCCGCCGGCCCCACCGTGGCGGCCCTGCTCACCCAGGCCGCCGCCGAGATCAGCCCGGGGCGGCCGGTGACCGACGTGGTGCCCACCGCGGCGGGCGACCCGCGGGGTGCCGGCTTCGGCGCGGCGTTCCTGCCCCTGGCGATGACGAGCCTGGTCGCCGGGACGCTCGCCTTCCTGTTCGTCCGGCGGCGCGGGGCGCGTCTGCTGGCCCTGGTGACCTACGCGGCCGGTGCGGGCCTGGCCGGCGCGGCGGTGCAGCAGTACTGGCTGGACGTGCTGCCCGGTGACTACTTCGCGGTGTCCGGCGGCCTCGCGCTCTTCTCGCTGGCCGTCGCCGCCGCCGTGTGCGGGCTCGGGGCCGTCGCCGGTCGCCCCGGCGCCGTCCTGGCCATCGTGACGATCTTCCTGGTCGGCAACCCGCTGTCCGGGGTCTCCGCCGCCCCCGAGCTGTTGCCGCAGCCGTGGGGCACGGTGGGCCAGTACCTGCCGATCGGGGCGGGCGGCAGCGTGGTGCGGGCGGTGGCGTACTTCGGCGGGGCCGGGGCCGGGGTGGCCTTCGCGGTGCTGGGGGCGTACGCCCTCGGGGGTCTGCTGCTCGTCGCGGCCGGGCGCCGCGGCACGGACCTGGCCCCGCGAGGCCTCGCGGGCAGTGCCCCGCGGGTGAAGCCGGAGCCGGTGCCCGCGGGCTGACGGCGCATACTTGCGCGGTGACGCTCTCCCGGCGATGGTCCGCCTTCCTGATCGCGGTCGGCGTGTGGACCTGGCTCATCTGGCCCCGCTTCGGCCTGGCGATCTGGCGTGACGACCGGTCCTTCTCCGACGGCGCGCCGACCGCGTTCCTGACGGTCCACGCGCTCCTCATCGGGGCGTCGCTGGTCATCGGGACGGCGGTCGGCGTGCTCGGCGTCCGCGGCTGGCGGGCGGCCCGGTCCCCGCGGCGCGTTACCGACGATTCGTCGGTCGTTGGGGCCGGTGCGCCGAAAGATTAACGGCGTGTTACGCGGAAAACGGACGATTCGGTTCCTTCTGCAAGCTCGGACAGTCCGGATCGGACCGGCGATTGCGGACAGGTAACGGTGCGCCAACAGTACGGCCGGATTTCCTGACGCCGCCCTGGCCTGCGGCTACGCTCCCGTCCTGTGACGCACCGCGAGCGGTGGTGCGCTGTGGAAGGAGGGCGTGTTGCGCCCAGTACGTGCCAAGCGAATCGTTGCGATTCTCGCGGCGGGTGGGCTGTCGCTCGCCGCCGCGGCCTGTGGCGACGCCCCTGAGGACTCCCCGTCCGGTTCCGGCGCCAGCGCCGCCGCGGCATACAAGGCCTGCATGGTCACCGACACCGGCGGCATCGACGACCGGTCCTTCAACGCCTCGGCGTGGGCCGGCCTGCAGGCCGCCAAGGAGTCGGCGAGCAACGTCGACCCGAAGTACGTGGCGTCGACGGCCGAGGCCGACTACGAGCCCAACCTGCGCCAGTTCGTGACGCAGAAGTGCAACTTCATCCTCTCGGTCGGCGGCCTCATGGGCGACGCCACCAAGAAGGTCGCCACGGAGAACGCCAACCAGCAGTTCGGCATCGTGGACAGCAGCATCGCGGACGCCAAGAACGTCTACCCGATGCAGTTCCGCACCGACCAGGCCGCGTTCCTCGCCGGTTACCTCGCCGCGGGCTACTCGAAGTCCGGCAAGGTCGCCACCTACGGCGGTCTGAAGATCCCGCCGGTCACCATCTTCATGGACGGGTTCGCCGACGGCGTGGCCTACTACAACCAGCAGAAGAGCAAGAGCGTCCAGGTGCTCGGCTGGGACAAGGCCAAGCAGAACGGCACCTTCGCCGAGAACTTCGGCGACCAGAACAAGGGCAAGGCGATCACCAACACGTTCGTCGCCCAGGGCGCCGACGTGATCATGCCGGTCGCCGGCGGCACCGGCCTGGGCACCGCGGACGTCGCCAAGGCGTCCGGCGGCAAGACCACGGTCATCTGGGTCGACCAGGACGGCTGCAAGAGCGCCGAGCAGTACTGCGACGTGTTCCTCACCACGGTCGTCAAGAACATCACCGAGGCCGTCAAGGAAGCCGTGGAGTCGGGCGCGCAGGGCACGGCCCTCAACCCCACCCCCGGCTACCTGGGCAACCTGGAGAACGACGGGGTCGGCCTCGCGCCGTACAACCAGTTCGACAGCAAGGTCGACGCGACGCTGAAGTCCGAGGTCGAGAAGCTGAAGGCCGACATCATCGCGGGCACCGTGAAGGTCGAGTCGGTCAACGCGCCCAAGTGACGCCGAACCACTAGCACTTCCCGCCGCCGTGCGGGTCGCGGGAGGCACATCCTCCCCGGCCTGCGCGGCGGCTCTTCTCCGGCTGTTATAACGTCCCTCGCGTTACACGTCAGCACCTCGCCCCCAGGAGATCCCGCTGAGACTCGAGCTGCGTGGCATCACCAAGCGCTTCGGCGACCTGGTGGCCAACGACCACATCGACCTGACCGTCGAGCCCGGCGAGGTCCACGCCCTCCTCGGCGAGAACGGTGCCGGCAAGTCCACCCTGATGAACCAGCTCTACGGCATGCTGCAGCCGGACGAGGGCGAGATCCTGGTCGACGGCGAGGCGCGGACCTTCCGCAGCCCCCGCGACGCCATCGCCGCCGGCATCGGCATGGTCCACCAGCACTTCATGCTGGTCCCCGTCTTCACCGTCGCGGAGAACATCGCCCTCGGCTCCGAGCGCACGCGCCTCGGCTTCCTCGACCGCCGCCGGGCCCGCCGCGAGGTGCTCGAGGTCTCCGAGCGCTACGGCCTCCCGTGCGACCCCGACGCCCTGGTCGAGAACCTCCCGGTCGGCGCACAGCAGCGGGTCGAGATCGTCAAGGCCCTCACCCGCGACGTCGACCTGCTCATCCTCGACGAGCCCACGGCGGTGCTCACCCCGCAGGAGACCGAGGAGCTGCTCACGGTCATGCGCGGGCTCTGCGCGGCCGGCAAGTCGATCGTCTTCATCACCCACAAGCTCAAAGAGGTCAAGGCCATCGCCGACCGGATCACCGTGATCCGGCGCGGGCGGACCGTCGGCACGGCCACCCCGGATACTCCCGAGGACGAGCTCGCGGCCCTCATGGTCGGCCGGGCGGTCTCGCTCGAGGTCACCAAGGAGCCCGCCGAGCCCGGCCGCGAGGTGCTGAGCATCGCCGGCCTGGTGGTGGACGACGACCGGGGCGTCCGCGCCGTCGACGGCGTCGACCTGACCGTGCGCGCCGGCGAGGTGCTCGGCATCGCCGGTGTCCAAGGCAACGGCCAGACCGAGCTGGTCGAGGCGGTCATGGGGCTGCGCCCGGTGCGCGCGGGGTCGATCCAGGTCGACAACGAGGACCTGACCACCATGAGCACCAAGCAGATCCTGCGCTCCGGCATCGGCTACGTGCCCGAGGACCGCAGCCTCGACGGCGTGGTCAAGGAGTTCACCGTCGCGGAGAACCTGGTGCTCGACCAGTACGACCGGGAGCCGTACGGGAACGCCCTGCGGCTGGACCCGGCAGCGGTCGGCGCCAAGGCGCGCGAGCTG
This sequence comes from Actinoplanes oryzae, assembly GCF_030757795.1. Classification (GTDB taxonomy): domain Bacteria; phylum Actinomycetota; class Actinomycetes; order Mycobacteriales; family Micromonosporaceae; genus Actinoplanes. Next base: position 43,608 of record NZ_JAUQWH010000009.1, on the reverse strand, counting down.
GTCGACGAGTTCGACATCCGCGCCTCCTCGACGGGCACCGCGGTCGGCACCCTCTCCGGCGGCAACCAGCAGAAGGTCGTCGTGGCCCGGGAGATGTCGCGGCCGCTGCGGCTCTTCATCGCCAGCCAGCCGACCCGGGGCGTGGACGTCGGCTCGATCGAGTTCATCCACGGCCGCATCGTGCGCGAGCGGGACGTGGGCACCGCGGTGCTGGTGGTCTCCAGCGAGCTGGACGAGGTGGTGGGGCTCGCCGACCGGATCGCCGTCATGTACCGCGGCAAGGTGCTGGCGATCGTGCCGCCGGACACGCCGCGCGACAAGCTCGGCCTGCTGATGGCCGGCATCACCGGCGACGCTGTTATCGAGGGGACAGAGTGACCACCGAGGTGAAGGCCGCGCCCCCGGCGAAGGAGCCCGAGAAGACCGAGGACTCCTTCCTCAGCCACTTCCTGCACAACCTGTGGGCCGCGAACACGGTCACGGTGACGGTGCTGTCGATCGTGCTGTCGATCGTCATCGGCGCGATTCTGATCATCATCTCCGACCCGGACGTGCTGAACACCTTCAGCTACTTCACGGCCCGCCCCACCGACGCGCTCACCGCCAGCTGGGACCTGGTCGGCAACGCGTACGCGGACCTCTTCAAGGGCGCGATCTTCGACCCGGCGGCGATCTCCGCGGCGGCGGACGGCAGCGGCACCTGGAAGCAGGTGTTCTTCCCGATCTCCGAGACCCTGACGTACGCGGCCCCGCTGGTCTTCACCGGCCTGTCGGTGGCCCTGGCGTTCCGCGGCGGCCTGTTCAACATCGGCGGCCAGGGTCAGGCGATCATGGGCACGGTCCTGGCGGGCGTGGCCGGCTTCGCGCTGCCGCTGCCCCCCGTCATCCACCTCATCGCCGCGCTGCTGGCCGGCGCGCTCGGCGGGGCGCTCTGGGGCTTCGTGCCGGGCATCCTCAAGGCCCGCACCGGCGCCCACGAGGTCATCGTCTGCATCATGCTCAACTACACGGCCAACCTCTTCCTGGGCTGGCTGATCCTGCAGAAGGGCGTGCAGCAGGAGGGCCGCTCCGACGCGATCAGCGAGACGGTGAAGGGCTCGGCCCAGCTCCCGTCGTTCGGCGGCGAACTGCGGGCCAACCTCGGCATCGTGCTCGCCGTCCTGGCCACGGCCGGGGTCGCGTGGCTGCTCAACCGCTCGGCCTTCGGCTTCGAGCTGCGGGCGGTCGGCGCCAACTCGCACGCCGCGCGGACGGCGGGCATCAGCGTCGCCAAGACGTACACGCTGCTCATGGTCGTGGCCGGCGCCCTGGCCGGGCTGGGCGGTGCGACGCAGGTGCTCGGCACGGCGTACGCGCTGACGCCGGCGGTGGCGGGCAACATCGGCTTCGACGGCCTGCTCGTCGCGCTGCTCGGCCGCAACCGGCCGTGGGGCACGCTGTGGGCGGCGCTGCTCTTCGGGGCGCTGCGCGCCGGCGGCAACCGGATGCAGTCCTTCTCCGGCATCTCGCTGGAGCTGGTGACCGTGCTGCAGGCGCTCATCGTCATCTTCATCGCCGCCCCCGCGCTGGTGAAGGCCATCTTCCACCTCCGCGCCGCCCGCGCCGTGCGGCTCGGTACCTCGATCGCGAAGGGCTGGTGACCGGGGTGTCCACCGCGACTGTGGAACGGCCGGAAACTTCGGCCGCGGCCCCTTTCTGGGACAGGCAGCGCCGGCTGGGTGTGGGTGTGGTCGCCATCGGCCTGCTCGCCGTCGTCCTCTTCGGGGCGCTCGCACCGTCGGAGACCGCGCGCTTCACCCTGAGCGACGACGCCGAGGGTGCCGCGTTCAGCATCAACGGGCAGCTCGGCGCGATCCTCTTCGGCGTGGTCGCGCTGGCCGCCGGCGGCGTGCTGCTGGCCGGCCTGTGGCGCCGCTTCCAGACGAGCATGCTCTCGCTGGGCATCCTCGCCTTCGTCCTGTCCTTCCTCTGCTGGCAGGTGGCGGGCAAGTTCCTGCCGCTCGTCGACACCGTCAGCGGCACGCTCGAGCTGGCCGTGCCGCTGATCCTCGGCGCCCTCGCGGGCGTGCTGGGGGAGCGCTCCGGCGTGATCAACGTGGCCATCGAGGGGCAGTTCCTCATGGGCGCGTTCTTCGCGGCGCTGGTCGGCACGATGGCCACCAGCGTGTGGGCCGGCCTGTTCAGCGCGGCCGTCGGCGGCGTGATCATCGCGGGCATCCTCGCCGTGCTGGCCATCCGCTACCTGGTCGACCAGACCGTCGTCGGCATCGTGCTCAACCTGCTGGCACTGGGTGTGACGGGCTTCCTCTACGAGCGGCTCATGCAGCCGAACGCCCAGTCCTACAACGAGCCGCCGAAGATGCCCGAGTGGCGCATCCCCGGCCTCGCCGACATCCCGGTCGTCGGCCCGGTGCTCTTCGACACGAACCTGCTCGTGTGGCTCGCGCTGATCCTGGTCTTCGTCGTGCACTTCGGCCTGACCCGCACGCGGTGGGGCCTGCGCACCCGCGCGGTCGGCGAGCACCCCACCGCGGCGGACACGGTCGGCATCCGGGTGCGCGGCCTGCGCTACCTCAACGTTCTGCTCGGCGGCCTGATCGCGGGGGCCGGCGGCGCCTACTTCACGCTCGTGGCCACGGGCAGCTTCAACAAGAACATGACGGCCGGCGCCGGCTTCATCGCCCTGGCGGCCCTCATCTTCGGCCGGTGGACGCCCTTCGGGGCCCTCGGGGCGGCGCTGTTCTTCGGCTTCGCGCAGAAGCTGGCGACCTATCTGAGCGCCGTGGGCAGCCCGGTGCCGAGCCAGTTCCTCAACATGCTGCCCTATCTGGCGACGATCGTGGCGGTCGCCGGGCTCGTCGGGCGGGTGCGGGCGCCGGCCGCCGACGGCCAGCCCTACGTGAAGAGCTGACCTGGCAGAATCGGCGTCATGGAGATCGACTGGGGAGCTTTGCGGACCGCGGCCATCGAGGCGATGCGGCATGCGTACGCGCCCTACTCCGACTTTCCCGTGGGAGTCGCCGCCCTGGTGGACGACGGCCGCGTGATCGTCGGGTGCAACGTGGAGAACGCGTCGTACGGTGTCGGCCTCTGCGCCGAGTGCGGGCTGGTCAGCTCGCTGCACGCCACGGGTGGCGGGCGGCTGGTGGCCATGTCGTGCGTCGACGCCACCGGCCAGCCGCTGATGCCGTGCGGGCGCTGCCGGCAGCTGCTCTACGAGCACGGTGGCAAGGACATGCTGGTCGAGGCGCTGCCCCGGCCGCTGACCATGGCGGAGCTGTTGCCGCACGCCTTCGGGCCGGAGGACCTGGACAAGGTCACCGGGCCGGCCGCGGTGCAGGACGTGCCGGTGCAGCTCGCCAAGTGGCGCGGGCGCGGGACGGTGTTCGTGCACCCCGACCTGGCCGGCGGCGCGCAGGTGTGGACCGGCTACTGGGAGCGGTCCGGCGGCAGCCCGGGGGAGAGCGACGCCGACAAGGGCGTGCTCGAGGAGGGGCCCAACTTCGCCAGCGCCGCCGAGGCGGTGACCTGGGGACGGATCCGGACCTCCCGGATCGTCGTCGTGGACGCCGACGGCGGCCTGTCGTGGGCCGGCGAGGGCGAGGCGCCCGAGGGCATCGGGACGAGGTGGGAAGAGTGAGCGGCGAGTTCGCAGCCGTCGACGTCATCCGGGCGAAGCGGGACGGGCACGCGCTGTCCGACGCGCAGATCGACTGGGTCGTCGACGCGTACACCCGGGGTGTGGTGGCCGACGAGCAGATGTCGGCGCTCGCCATGGCGATCCTGCTGCGCGGCATGTCGGGCGGCGAGATCGCCCGGTGGACGGCGGCGATGATCGCGAGCGGGGAGCGGCTGGACCTGTCCGCCGTCCCGCGGCCGACCGTGGACAAGCACTCCACGGGCGGCGTCGGCGACAAGATCACGCTGCCGCTGACCCCGCTCGTGGCGGCGTGCGGGGCGGCCGTACCCCAGCTGTCCGGGCGCGGGCTCGGGCACACGGGCGGGACGCTCGACAAGCTGGAGTCGATCCCCGGCTGGCGCGCCCGGCTGAGCAACGAGGAGTTCGTCGGGCAGCTCAGCGACGTGGGCGCCGTCATCTGCGCGGCGGGGGAGGGGCTGGCCCCGGCCGACCGCAAGCTCTACGCCCTGCGCGACGTCACCGGCACGGTCGAGGCCATCCCGCTCATCGCCAGCTCGATCATGAGCAAGAAGATCGCCGAGGGCACGGGTGCCCTGGTCCTCGACGTGAAGGTCGGCACCGGCGCGTTCATGAAGGACGAGGCCGACGCCCGGGAGCTCGCCCGCACGATGGTGGAGCTCGGCAAGGCGCACGGGGTGAAGACCGTGGCACTGCTCACCGACATGAGTACGCCGCTGGGGCTGACGATCGGCAATGCCGTCGAGGTGACCGAGTCCGTCGAGGTGCTGGCCGGTGGCGGGCCCGCCGATGTCGTCGAGCTGACCGTGGCGCTGGCCCGGGAGATGCTCGACGCGGCCGGGATCGACGCCGACCCGGCGCAGGTGCTCGCCTCCGGCAAGGCCATGGACACCTGGAACGCCATGATCCGGGCGCAGGGCGGCGACCCGTCGGCGCCGCTGCCCGTCGCCCGGGAGACGGAAGTCCTGCGGGCCACCGAGGACGGGGTCGTCGCCTCCGTCGATGCCCTGGGTGCCGGGCTGGCCGCGTGGCGGCTCGGGGCGGGACGGGCCCGCAAGGAGGACCCGGTGAGCTTCGGCGCGGGCGTCGTGCTGCACAAACGGCCCGGTGACGCGGTGCGGGCGGGAGACGTGCTGCTGGAGTTGCGTACGGACGAAGCCGCCCGCATCCCGGCCGCGCTGGCCGACGCCCGGGCGGCCGTGACCGTGGCGCAGAGCGCGCCCACCCGTGAGCGGCTGCTCATCGACCGCATAGCCTGACCCGTCATGAAGGCCGCCCCCGACCCCCGCGCGGTCCGCGACGCCAGCCTCGACGAGCTGGAACGACTGGGCCTGCCGTTGCCGCCGCCGAGCTTCCCACTGGTCTGGGAGCCCGGCGACGGCATCGAGCTGCGGCCCGTGGCCGAGCTGGAGGCGCGGGCGGCCGTGCTGCACGTGGTCGTCGCCTGCTGCTTCGGCTTCCCGACCGAGGCCGCGATGAGCTGGCTGCTCAACTCGAAGATCGTGGACTGGGTCACCCCGCCCGAGTGGCAGTTCGTCGCCGGGGACGTGGGTGACCACCGGTCGTTCGTGCTGCACCACGACGCGGTCTTCGCCCTGGCGTGGCTGCTCGGGCTCAGCCGGCACCTCGACCCCACCGCGCCGCCCGAGCCGCAGATGATGACCCGGATGCCGGACCTGCCGGGCAACGAGCTCTTCAACGACTGGCGCTCCCGGGTGCTGCCGGCGCCCCGGGATGCGGTCGACGCGGCGGTGCTGCTGGACCTGTACTACTGCCTCGACTGGGCGTTCCAGGAGGCGGAGAAGACCGGCGTGCCGCTGCCCGGCGAGGTGGACAGCAACGCCATCGGACAGCGGCGGTGGGCCCTCGAATGGGCAGTGATCTTCACCGGGCCGTACCACGAGGCTCCCCCGGAGTGGGAAGAAGTCGACCTGTCGGTCTAGATCGCTTGATAAACGGTTATTTCCACAGCGGCGGTTGTCGTCAGGCCGGCGATCCCGTCCAGGTGCACGTGCCTGGCGCTCGGCGTCATCCCGACCAGGGTGCGTGCCTCGGCGGCGGTGAGGTCGATCATCCGGCGACGGGTGGTCGTGCTCTTCATCGTGAAATGGCCGCCGAGCGACTCGGCGACACGTTCCGCCTTGCCCGGATCGACTTGGATCAGGTCGTGCGCGGCGATCAGCTCGCCCAGATGATCCGGCGCCGGGGTGACCACCATCAATGTCCCGCCCTCGCGCAGCACGCGACGGAACTCGGGGCCGTTGCGTGGGGCGAAGACGTTCAGCACCAGAGCTGCCGCCCCGTCCGCCACCGGAAGCGGGCGCCACAGGTCGGCGAGCGCCGCGGCGGCCCGGGGGTGGGCCCGGGCGGCGCGGCGCAGGGCCGGCTTGGAGACGTCGATGCCGAGGCCCGTGGTGTCCTCCCGCGCGTCGAGCAGCCGGGCCAGGTAGTGGCCCGTGCCCGTGCCCGCGTCGACGATCAGCCCTTCCGGGGGCACGGCCGGGATCAGGGCGTCCGTGACGAAGTCGTAGTGACCCGCGCCCAGGAACGCGACCCGGTCGGCCACCATCTCCGCCGAGTCGCCGGCGTGCGGGGAGCGGCCGGTGGTGAGGTTCACGTAGCCCTGCCGCGCTATGTCGAAGGAATGCCGCCGCGGGCACCGCACGGTCGCCGGGTCCGGGCGGGTCAATGTGTCGTGGCACACCGGGCACCGCAAATACGGCAAGGCTCCATCGATCATTCGGTGCTTACCTCTAGCATCTGGTGATGGCTGTCATTTCCCACGCCGACATCGTGCAGGCTCCGAAGGCCCTCCTCCACGACCACCTCGACGGCGGGCTGCGGCCCGCCACGATCGTGGAGCTGGCGGCAGCCGTCGGTCACGAGCTGCCGGAGACCGACCCGGCCCGCCTCGGGGAGTGGTTCGTCGCCGCCGCGGACTCCGGATCGCTGGAACGCTACCTGGAGACCTTCGCGCACACGGTGGCGGTGATGCAGACCGAGGAGGGCCTGCACCGCGTCGCCAAGGAGTGTGCGCTGGACCTGGCCGCCGACGGCGTCGTCTACGCCGAGGTCCGCTATGCCCCTGAGCAGCACCTCGAGCGCGGCCTGACCCTCGACGCGGTCGTCGACGCCGTGCACGCTGGCTTCCAGGAGGGGTGCGCCGAGGCGGCCGCCGCCGGGCGCCGGATCCGGGTCGGCACGCTGCTGACGGCCATGCGGCACGCCGCGCGCTCGCAGGAGATCGCCGAGCTGGCCGTGCGCTACCGGGACACCGGTGTGGTGGGCTTCGACATCGCCGGGGCGGAGGCGGGCTTCCCGCCCACCCGGCACCTCGACGCCTTCGAGTACCTGCAGCGGGAGAACTTCCACTTCACCATCCACGCGGGCGAGGCCTTCGGGCTGCCGTCGATCTGGCAGGCGATCCAGTGGTGCGGGGCCGACCGGCTGGGGCACGGCGTGCGCATCGTGGACGACATCACCGGCGGGAAGCTGGGCCGGCTGTCGTCGTACGTGCGGGACAAGCGCATCCCCCTGGAGCTGTGCCCCTCCTCCAACGTGCAGACCGGCGCCGCCGAGTCGATCGCGACGCACCCGATCAAGCTCCTGCACGACCTGCGGTTCCGGGTCACCGTCAACACGGACAATCGGCTCATGAGCGGAACTTCCATGTCCCGGGAGATGGCGCTGCTGTCCGAGGCGTTCGGCTGGGGCTGGAGTGAACTGCAGTGGCTCACGATCAACGCGATGAAATCCGCCTTCATCCCGTACGACGAGCGGCTCGCGCTCATCAACGACGTGATCAAGCCGGCGTACGGGAAGTTGGTCCGCTGATGTCCGGATTGACAGGGCATTAGCGACACGGGCGTACTTTCGTCCGGCGAAACTGGCGATTCGGTCAGCCGGATCAGCCGTTCGGACAGTCTCCTCCCTACAAACACTGCACAATCCGGCATCTTGCCTTGCCGTCGGCGTCCCCGCGAGCCATCGTCTGTGCTGCCGCGATCGCAGATCGATCCGGCCGGAAAGGCACCCGTGGGGACCCCGCGGAGCCCGCCCGAAAGAGTGACGCTTAGAGAAGCACCAATATACGAGCAGTGATGATCCACCGGCGAGGTCCGTAACTTAGGACGCGACTTCGCATCACACAAACGGTCCGGGTCAGGCTGCTCTTTCTCTTTGACACTCGTCGTGATGGAATCTCGGGGGCCCGACCCGGTGAGTCGGCCGTGTGCGGTGCCCGGTGATCCGAAAGCCGGGTCCGAATCAGGAGGACGGTGACGTGAGCAAGCGCCCTGAGACGGCGAACGCGGTCATGTCGCGTCTCCGCCGGCCGGCCGGCCGGTTGCGGGATCTGCCGATCTGGTCGAAGCTCGGGCTGATCATGCTCGTGCCGACGTTGGCGACGATCATCGTCGGTACCAACGGGCTCATCGACCACATCGACGAGGCGGACAACGCCGAGAACGCCCGCACGCTGTCCGTGCTCTCGCAGGCCGCCGGTGGACTTGTCGACCACCTGCAGAACGAGCGCGCATTCGGCGTGGAGATCGCGACCACCCCGAAGAGCAGTGCCGACCGAGAGTCCGCGGGCACGTCCTACGGTCGTGAGCACGCGAAGGTCGACGAGGCCAAGAAGAACTACTCGCAGCAGAAGAGCACCCTGAAGGACCTGCCCGAGCAGGCGCAGACGCTGCTGACCCGCCTCGACCGCAACCTCGAGGAGCTGCCCTCCATCCGCAGCCAGGCGGCGAACGGCGACCTCGGTGCCGACGACGTCGAGACCGCCTACCGCCCGCTGATCGACGACCTGCTGACCGTGCGTGACGTCGCCGCCCAGCAGGCCAACGACACCGAACTGAGTGGCCGCCTCCGCGTCGTCGCCGCGGTCGCCCGGGCGAAGGACTACATCTCCCAGCAGCGCGACGTGGGCCACATGACCCTCGGCGCGGGCGACTTCAACGCCACCATGCGCAAGAAGTACCTGGTGACGGTCGCCGGCTACGACATCTCCGACTCGACGATGCGCCAGGTCGCCACGACCGACGACCTCAACCTCATCGACAAGGTCATCAGCGGTCCCGCCGAGCGTGCCGCCACCAACCTGACCCAGCCGCTCGACGGCCTCAGCGGTGACAACACGAAGAAGATCCCGTTCAACCGGGACCAGTGGGAAACCGCGATGATCGGCTACAACGACCTGTTCCGCAGTGTGGAGAACAGGCTCGACGGCCAGATCGTCGACCAGGCCACCGCCCTGCGCAACGACGTGCAGCGCCAGGTCATCATCGAGTCCAGCCTGCTGCTGGGCATGCTCCTGCTGGCCATCGCGTTCGCCTGGCTCGTCGCCCGGTCGATGGCCCGCTCGCTGCGCGAGCTGCGCCAGGGCGCGCTCAACGTCGCCCAGTTCGGCCTGCCCCAGGCGGTCGAGCGGCTGCGTGACCCGGCGCTGAGCGGCTCGCTCACCCCGGCGCAGGTCGCCGACCAGGTCGCCGAGCCCCTCCCGGTGCGCAGCCGGGACGAGTTCGGGCAGGTGACCGAGGCGTTCAACGCGGTTCACCTCGAGGCGGTGCGCACCGCGGCCGAGCAGGCCGCCCTGCGGGCCTCCGTCGCGACGATGTTCGTCAACCTCGCCCGCCGTTCCCAGATCCTGGTCGACCGGCTCATCGGTCACCTCGACCGGCTGGAGCGCGGCGAGGAGGACCCGGACCGCCTGGCCGAGCTCTTCCAGCTCGACCACCTGGCCACCCGAATGCGCCGCAACGACGAGAACCTCCTGGTGCTCGCCGGCGCCGACTCGACCCGTGTGCAGCGCGAGCCCGCCGCCCTCATCGACGTGCTCCGCGCCGCCCAGTCCGAGGTCGAGCACTACACCCGCATCGAGTTCGGCACGATCGACCGGGACATCGAGGTGGCCGCCCACGCGGTCAACGACATGGTCCACCTGGTCGCCGAGCTCTTCGACAACGCGACCGCGTTCTCCCCGCCGAACAGCCACGTCATCGTCGAGGCGCGCCGCCTGGGCGACGGCGCGGTGCTCTCGGTCGAGGACCGCGGCATCGGCATCAGCCGCGAGCAGCTGCGCGACCTCAACGAGCGGCTCGCCAACCCGCCGATGGTGGACGTCGCCGTCTCCCGCATGATGGGCCTCGTCGTGGTCGCCCGCCTGGCCAACAGGCACGGCGTCCGGGTCGAGCTGCGCCCGGCCGACAGCGAGCGGGGCACGGTGGCCGACGTCGGCCTGCCCGTGAGCGTGCTCGTGGTGTCCAGCGCGGCCGGTCGCCTGCCGTCCGGCGAGAGCGGCTTCGTGCCCGACGACCAGCCCCGCCCCGCCTTCGCCGAGCCGCCGCTGGCGCTCGAGAGCGGCCGGGGTGGCTTCGGCGGCGGACGCCCGTTCGAGCCCAACGCCCCGGTGTCCAACGGCGGCATGGTCGGCGCCGGCGCGGGCCGCTCGGTCCCGGCCTGGTCCGACCTCACCGGCGCGCCGACCGGCAGCTTCGACGCCCCCACCGGCTTCGGTGGCGGCAGCAACGGCTTCGGCGGCGGCACCGGGACCAACGGCAGCAACGGCTTCGCCGGTGTCAACGGCGGCTCCAACGGGTTCGGCGGTGCCAACGGCTTCGGCGGTGGCAGCAACGGCTCGCAGGGCGCCAACGGCTTCGGCGGCAGCAACGGCTCGCAGGGCGCCAACGGCTTCCACGGCCCGCGCAGCAACGAGCCGATCCCGCCGCTGCCCCAGACCGGGCCGCAGGGCTTCGACAACCTGCCGCAGCGTCGCAACGGCGAGAACATGCGGCCGGACGAGACCGTGTCCTTCGGGCACACGATCCCGCGCCAGCTGCCGCCCAGCCCGGAGACGCAGGGCCGTCCGCCCTTCGTGCCGCCGGTCTCGGCGCCCCCGGTTCCGCCGATCTCCGCGCCGCCCGCGCCCGCCGCGTTCGCCGGCCCGAGCTCGGCGCCGCCCGTCCCGGGCCAGCCGATCTCGGCGCCGCCCGTCCGGCCGCAGTCGGCGCAGCCGGCCTCGGGTCAGCCCGCCTACGGGCAGCCCGTGAGCCCGGCCCAGCCGCAGTCGGCGCCGCCCGTGCCCGCCTCGCCGCCGGCCTGGCCGCCGGTGTCGGCGGAGCGCGACCAGAACGCGCCGCACGTCCCGGAGAGCCTCGCGGCCGCCCTGGACATGACGGCCGAGCTGCCGCGCTACCGGCCCAACGGCACGGGACCGCAGCCGCAGGTCGCGCCGCCCGGCGTCCCGCAGAACGGCACCCCCGTGGCGCCGGTCTCGGCGCCGCAGCAGGCCAGCGCCGCCGCGCAGATCGCCGCCGCCCAGGCCGCCGCCCGTCAGCGCGCCGCGGGTGACGTCGAGACGCAGTTCGCGGACGAGACGATGGAGCTGCCGATCTTCCGGGAGCTCGAGTCGGCCTGGTTCATGACGGCCAAGCCCGCCAAGCCGAAGACCTCTCCCGAGACCGAGCCCCAGGCCGGCCCCTCGGACGAGTCGGTCCTGTCGGCCCGGCGGATCCCGACCGGCGAGCCGGTCCGCACGCCCCCGCCCGTCTCTCCGGCCCCCCGGCCGGAGCCGGCTCCGGCGCCGGTCGTGCAGGCTCCGCCCGCCCCGGTCGTCCAGGCCCCCGTGGCACCGGCGGCCCCGGTGGTCCAGGAGCAGGTCCTCCCCGTGCGGGACCCGGAGCCCGTGGGCGCGGTAGCGTCGAGTGGTGGCCACCACGGCGCCGCCGGCGCCGGCACCGACTCGAACCCGTGGCGGACCGCGGCCGACGACGGCTGGTCGGCGGCCCGCAAGGCGGCCGAGATGCCCGTGGACACCACGACGACGGCCGGTCTGCCGCGCCGCACGCCGATGGCACAGCTCGTCCCGGGCGGTGTCGACCGGGCCGAGACCTCGGTGCAGCGTCGCACCCCCGAGGCGGTTCGCGGGCTCCTGTCCGCCTACCACCGCGGTGTGCAACGGGGTCGCACCAAGGAGCAATCGACCAACCCGGAGGTCGCTCCGGGCGGGATGCAGTCCTCGCAGGCTGGCAAGGAGCATGAGGCATGACAAGTACGCAGGATCTGGGTTGGCTCCTCGCCAACTTTGCCGACCGCGTTCCCGGGGTGGCGCACGCGATCGCGGTCTCCGCCGACGGTCTGCTGCTCGCGGCCTCGCGGGACCTTCCCCGCGACCGCGCTGACCAGCTGGCGGCCATCGCCTCCGGCCTGGTCAGCCTGACCCAGGGTGCCGCCCGCTGCTTCGAGGGCGGCGCGGTGCTCCAGACGGTCGTCGAGATGGACAACGGGTTCCTCTTCCTGATGTCGATCTCCGACGGTTCGTCGTTCGCCGTTCTCGCCGCCCGCAGCTGCGACGTCGGCCAGGTGGGCTACGAGATGGCTCTCCTGGTGGACCGCGTGGGTGAGGCCTTGACGCCGGCGCCGCGATCGGCCGCCGGGGTCCTCGGCTGAACGGGTGAAGATCCGGATCCGTCCGGTATCTGTCCAAAACCTTGACAACGCGAGAAACTTCTATGGGCCGAGGGATGAGGTGAGCGGTGACGATGCCTGAACGTGATGAGCCGACCGGCGCGCTGGTCAGGCCGTATGCCGTGACCCGTGGCCGTACCCGGCCCAAGCTGGAGATAGCGCTGGAAGCGCTCGTCGAGACCACCGTTCGTGGCCGGAGCACCGGTACGGGCCGCGGCGGGAGCGAACACCAGTACATCGCTGCGATGTGTGACGGCGGCCGTGTTCAGTCGCTGGCAGAAATCGCCGCACGCATGCAACTACCGCTCGGGGTGGCCCGGGTGATCGTCGCCGACATGGCCCATGACGGGCTGGTGGCGGTCTACGAGCCCACATCGCTCGACGATGAGACCGATGCGGTGGGTACGGAACTGCTGGAAAGGGTGCTGAGTGGACTTCGCAGGCTCTGACATGTCGCGCCGGCCGACAGCCGGGCGCGTGACCTCGGCCAAGATCGTGATTGCCGGTGGGTTCGGTGTCGGTAAGACGACGCTGGTGGGGTCGGTCTCGGAGATCACTCCGCTGACCACCGAGGCCATCATGACGTCCGCCGGCGTGGGTGTCGACGACAACCGGCAGGTGCCGGGGAAGACGACAACCACGGTGGCCATGGACTTCGGCCGCATCAGCATCGACCGGGACCTGATCCTGTACCTGTTCGGAACGCCGGGCCAGACGCGTTTCTGGTTCATGTGGGACGAGCTGGTGCGCGGTGCCATCGGGGCGGTCGTCATGGTGGACACACGTCGGCTCGCCGACTGCTTCGCCGCCATCGACTTCTTCGAGCACCGTCGGCTGCCGTACCTGGTCGCCATAAACTGCTTCGACGGCATGCAGTATCACAACGCCCAGGACGTGCGGGACGCGCTCGCGATCTCGTCCGACGTCCCGGTCGTGAGCTGCGACGCCCGCAACCGCGAGTCGACGAAGAACGTGCTGATCTCCCTGGTCGAGTACGTTCTGACGATGCGTCGCTCGCGCGCGGTCGCGCCGGCCTGACAGTTCGTCGCAGGTCCCGCTCTGGCGACAGAGCGGGATTTTTGCGTACCCGCCCGGGCGACACGGCCGGTCTACGGCCGGTCGTGTCTTCGTGCTGCCCACGTCCGGGCGGCCGGGATCACCGCGGCCTGCGCCCGAGCGTCGCCGATCTCGCGACGCCCGCCTCCCGCAACTCCTCACCCCGCCGGCCCTGAGCGGCCCTCTCCGGGCGCGAGGAGTCGAAGCCTCCCGGAGCCAGCGTGACGGTGCCGCGACGGCTCTGGCTGCGCCTGAGGGCCTTTCCCGGCTGAGTGGAGCGGTCCCGCACCAGAGCGGTTCCGTCTGGCGGCCGTGTGCTGGACGAGCGGGATGACATGGCCCGTCATGAGCCGACCCAGGAGGGTTTGGGTGGCCCGCTCAGCGGCAGCCGCCCTGTCGCTCGATGGCAGAATGCGGCGGTGCTCCTCGCCCGGAGTTCCCGCCATGACCGCGTCGCCGCGTCGCTTGCTGGGCGCTCCGACGGCGAGCTGGCGGCTTTCCTGCAGGCAGCGACACTCAACGGCGTGGGCGTAGGCGGTGGCTCGTCGATCGCCGACGTCGACGGCGTGCCCGTGTTCGTCAAGCGAATCCCGATCACCGACCTGGAGTTGGCTCATCCGCTGAGCACGGCGAATCTGTTCGATCTGCCCGTCCACTGGCAGTACGGCATGTATCGCCTGGCCGGCCCAGGGTTCAGCGCGTGGCGCGAGGTGTCCGCGAACTTGAGCGTCACCAAAGGTGTCCTCGCCGGTGACGCGGAATCGTTCCCGCTGCTTCATCACTGGCGGGTGCTGCCCGGCCGCCCACCGGTTGCGGCCGAGCACGCTGACATCGACGCCGTCGTCGCCCAGTTCGGCGGCAATCAGGCAGTGCGTGCCCGGTTCGAAGCGTTGGCGGGCGCCACTGCGAGCCTGGTGCTGTTCCTCGAGTACCTTCCGGACGGGCTGTCCTGCTGGCTGAACGACCCGGTCGGCATGGCGTCGACGGTCGAGCGGCAGCTGGTCGAGATGGTGGCGTTCCTGCGTCAGCGTCAGCTGCTGCACTTGGACGGGCACTTCGGCAATATCCGGGCCGACGACGACCGGCTCTATCTTGTCGACTTCGGGCTCGCCACCTCGCCGCGTTTCGAGCTGTCGGACGCTGAGCGCGACTTCGCCGCTCGCAACGCCGGCCACGATGCCGACTACGCTTCCATGCGGCTGGTGAACTGGCTGGTCACCTCCGCGTGTGGTGTGCCCTTGCCCGCCGGCAGCCGTTCCATCGCCCGCGACCAGTTCGTGAAGCGATGCGCGGTCGGCGACATCCCACCGGATGTGCCGCCTCCCGTGGCGGAGATCATCACCAGACACGCCCCTGCCGCCGCACGAATGAACGACTTCTGCCGCCGCCTGTTCGACGGCGACCTTCACGCCGAGTACCCAGGCCCGTAGAGCGGCCGGCCTCAAGCGGCGAGCAGGACTCGTTTGCGCAGCCTGCCGATGACCTCATCACACCATCGCCCAACGATCGATCACGATCAGCATCGATCACTCTCCGCGGGACAGAACCCGGAAGTCGCGAACATAAACACCACCGCGGCGGCGCCGCCGCGGGTGCTGCTCCGTGGGCCGGGCTCACACGTCGAGATCGCGCGGCTCGCGGCTCGGTGGGGCTCGATGCGCAGCGGGCTGATGGCATCGACGTCGGCTCACCGAGGGGCGATGCACCTTGGGCAAAAAGGCAGCAGCCCGGCACCGTGAGGGGTGCCGGGCTGCGAGGGTCAGCGGCTCGGGAAGCCCGCGTTGCGGACGTCGTCCTGGGCCTGGCCGTCGCGGCTGGAGTGCCAGCCGTGCGTGGTGTGCGGGGTCAGCGGCTCGGGAAGCCCGCGTTGCGGACGTCGTCCTCGGGCTGGCCGTCGCGGCTGAAGTCCCAGCCGCCCGCCGACTCGCGGCCGGGGCGGCCGCCGATGGCGTAGCCGCCGATCTCCTGGCCCCGGCGCCAGCCGCGGAAGTAGCCCGTGGTGTGGGCGGCGATGCTGGCGGCGTCGCGGACGATGCGCAGCGGGCGCTGCTCCTCGCGCTGCGGCGAGCCGGGGACCAGGTTGGCCCGGGGGACGCGCTTGGGCAGGCCGGCCGAGGTCTCCTCGGAGATCTCGGGAGCGGCTGCCTTCTCCGCCGCGCGCCAGCCGCTGTCCATGGGGCTGGTCCACTCGACGTTGTCGGAGGACGGGTCGCTGTGGCCGGTGAACCAGGCCGAGCGGGCCGCGGCGAAGATCAGCAGGTCGCCGTCGCCCTCGTTGGCCGCGACCGGCGGGGTGGTGCTGCGGTCGAGGGCCGTGAGGGTCGGGGTGCGGCGGGCCTGGGCCCGGGCGTTGCGGCCCTCCACGAGGCGCAGCGACGGGGGTTCCGCGCCGCCGGCGCCGGGATCGCCGAAGCCGTTGACCCCGTCGACCAGGCGCAGCGCCGCCGGCTCCTTGGGCATGTCTTGCCACGGGGGCTTGACGCGGCCCTCGGCCGGAGGAGCGCTCGCGGCGGCGGGTGCGGCGTCGTCGCCCTGGTTGAGCAGGGGCCAGTTGGCGCGGGAGCCGGGCTCGGGCGTCTCGGCGGCGGCCCGCTGCGTGGGCATGGGCAGCGAGAAGTCGGTCGCGCCGCCGGCCGCGGGCGAGGCGCCGTTGCGGGTGCTCGGGCGGGGCGGGATCACCGAGCGCTGGCGCTCGGCGCGGGCGCTGTTGATCGCGGCGTTGGTCAGGGTCGGGCGGAACGGCTCGCCGGCGTCGGCCGGGGGCACCGAGCCGGGGCGGGTGCCCGGGGTGATCGGCGTCATGCCGGGCGGGGGCGGCGGCACGGAGACGGGCCGGCCGGGGGTGCCGCTCGTCGGCCGGGTGGGCAGGCCACCGGCCAGGCCGCTGGTGGGCCGGGTCGGCATGCTGCTGGTCGGCCGGGTCGGCATGCTGCTGGTGGGGCGCGTCGGCAGGCCGCTGGTGGGCCGGGTGGACGTGCCGCTCGTCGGGCGGGTGGGCAGGCCGGCGGCCGGGGCCGCGGGCGTGCCGGCCGGCGGGGTGAGTGGGCGCGGCGCGAGCGGCGGCGCGTTCAGCGGGTCGGGGGCGAGCGGCGGCGCGTTCAGCGGGCTGGGGGAGATGGGCCCCCCGCTGGCGGCGGCCGGCTCGGGGCGGGTGCGGCGCAGGCGGGTGCCGGTCTCGCCGGAACGCATCGACTGCAGCGACTGGATGCCGGTGCTGGCGGGGTCGGCGGCGCGGCGGGAGCCCGCCGGGCGGCGCCCGGGGACGAGGCCGGCCTGCTGGCCGTTGCGGGCGGCGAGCGTGCCGACGAGGGCCTCGCACGCGGCGTCGCACGACCTGACCGCGGCGACGGAGTGCCGGACGGTGTCGGCCGCGGCCGGGGCGAGCGACTTGTTGACGCCGCCGCGGCGCGGGGACTCGTTGACCGCCACGACCAGCGCGGTCAGGGCGGCGACGACCTGGTCCTCGGTGCCGGCGCCGGCGCGGGTGAGCTCGGCGGCGACCTCCTCGGCGACCCGCTCGGGGTTGCCGTTGCTGGTCAGGCGGCCGGGCTCGGGCAGGGCGTCGAGGACGGCCAGGGCGAGCGGGTGCGACGGGTCGGGATAGGCCCGCAGCGCCGCCGGGTAGAGCTCGCGCAGGACCTCGCGCAGCGCCAGGGCGGCGGCGTGCCGGCCGTTGAGCATCGCCACGTGGGCGGCGAGCACCGGCTTGTAGCTGGTGAGCTCGCGCGGCGCCGGGATCGTGACGGCGGCGATGGCGCCCGCCTGCAACGCCCGGGCCAGGCCCACGGCACGCCGGGCGGCCGGGGGCGCGGCCCGCTCCTCCGGGGAGCCGTCGTCGGAGAAGCGCTCCGCGAACTTGTCGGCGGAGTCGTCGTCCGCGACCACGAGGGGACGCCCGGCGGCGGTCAGCAGCGAGGTGACCATGTGGTCGTCGCTGTCGGCGGCCACCGCGGACTCGGCGAAGCCGCTCGTCCGCTCCACGAGCAGCGCGCCGAGCTGGGCATAGCCCGCCGGGTCGTCGCTGATCTCATGGACTCCGAGCAGCCGGCCCGCGTCGTCCACCACGGCGATGGTCAGTGCGGAACCGGCCGAGGCCGCTCGCACCCTCTCATCAGCCGACGCCAGACCGCAGTACACGCGCACGAGCGCCACGGCGTCGTCCTCCTCCCCGGGACTGCGAATGTCAGGCCAAGGACCGATGGTCCCTGGTGAGGGGTCAGTCGCGCCAGTCCACGGCCGCGGAGATCTTGCCGATCACCGAACGCCAACCCAGACTCGCCTGCTGTGCCCCGATTTTACGGAGCTTGCGGCGACCGAAGAAACCGCCCATTCCGCCACTCTCGGCCGACCGCAGGGACTCATCGAGGTCGTCGAGCGGCGAGCCGGGCGCGAGGGCCAGGATCACCGGCTTGAGCCGGAGTGCGTGACCCAGATCACGGGCGACCTCGCCAGCCGCGATGAGCAGCGGCAGATCCCACGTGTCGTGCCCGCCGCGCAGGTTCTCCACCACGAGGTCGAGCTCGTAGCGGTCCTCCGGCGCCGGGTCGATGTCAGTCGACTGTACCCGCTCGGCGACGATCGGCCAGGTGTCGAGCTGGGCCAGGTCGTGCGGGGCCCCGGACCGCAGGAAGGACACCAGCGACTCGGGCGTCTTGAAGGCGAGGAGCTTGCCGCGGTGGCTGAGGAACATCGGGACTTCCTCGTCGGACGCCTGGTCGGCGGCCTCCGCCTCGGGCTCGTCCTCCTCGAACTCCTCCGGCGACGGCTCCTCGACCAGCTCGCCGTCCTCGTTGCGCAGCTCGGTGCCCGGCGACTTCTTGGCCTTGGTGTCGGCCTCGCCCTCGGCCACCAGGGCCGCGAACTCGTCGTCGACGAAGACCTCTTCCTCCTCGGCGGCGCGCGCGGCGGCCGCGCGCTCCCGGGCCTCGAAGGGGTCGTCCTCGTCCACCTCGATCTCGGTGGGCGTGAGCTCGGAGGCCTTCCTGTACGCCCGGAGGGTCAGCGCCACGCCGCCGGGCATGGCGATCTCGACCGGGGTGATGCGCACCTCGTCCCACAGCTCACGGCCGGAGGGGCTCGACGCGCTCTCCTCCACCGCCGCCTCCGCGGCCTCTTCGGGCGTCTGGCTGGCCACGCTGACCTCCGGGTTGGTTCTCTCGAGCTGTTCGGACGGGTGAGTCTGGGCACACACCTTAGTGGTCTCCGCTGTGAACGGCCCGACCGCGGTCACGAACCGCCGCCCGCCGCCCCTCCCGCCGCGCGCGGACCGGCGCCGGCGGCGCGGCTCAGAACCCCTTCGGATGCCACACGGTCTTGATCTCCAGGAAGGCCGTCATCGAACCCAGCCCGGGGTCCGAGAAGAAGTCGATCTCCGATGCGGACGGCCGCCGCACCCGCTTGAGGCTGCCCGCGGCGGCGCGCTCCCACTCGGTGGCGAGCGTGGCGTCGGTCACCCCGGTGAGGTCGAGCCCGTTGACGTCGTCGTGCGACGCCAGCCACGGCGCGGTCTCGGCGGGGTTGCCGGTGAGGATGTTCACGACCCCGCCCGGAACGTCCGACGTGGCGAGCACCTCGGCCAGCGTGATCGCGGCCTGCGGCGCGGCGGCCAGCACCACGACCGTGTTGCCCGTGACGATCGCCGGGGCGACGACGCTGACCAGTCCGAGGAACGACGCCGGGGCCACCACGGCCACGACGCCGGTGGGCTCGGGCGCGGAGATGTTGAAATAGGGCCCGGCGACGGGGTTGGCGCCGCCGTGCACCTGGGCGATCTTGTCGGACCAGCCCGCGTACCAGACCCAGCGGTCGATCGCGGCGTCCACCTCGGCGGCCGGGACGCCCACCGCGACGAACTCCGCCCGCCGCGCCTCCAGCATCTCGGCGATCCGATAGAGCACCTGGCCGCGGTTGTAGGCGGTGGCCCCGGCCCACTTCGGCTGCGCCTTGCGGGCCGCGAGCACGGCGTCGCGGGCGTCCTTGCGCGAGGCGAGCGCCACGTTGTCGCCGTCCACGAGGTAGGTCCGTCCTGACTCACTGCGGGGGAACGCCCCGCCGATGAACAGCTTGTACGTCTTGCGCACCGCCAGCCGCACCGAGCCACCAGCAGCCGGCGACCCGGCAGCCGGCTCCGACGACAAGGCGGCGTCCGGCGAAGAAGCGACGGCAGGAGACGCAGCGTCCGGTGCGGAAGCGACGGCAGGAGACACGGCAGGAGACGCAGCGTCCGGTGCGGAAGCGGCGGCGCGAGACGCGGCGACGGAAGAGGACTTCTTAGGCAAGGTAGGCCTCCAGGCCGTGGCGACCGCCTTCACGGCCGTAACCGGACTCCTTGTAGCCACCGAACGGCGACGCGGGGTCGAACTTGTTGAACGTGTTGGCCCACACCACGCCGGCCCGCAGCTTGTCGGCGACGGCGAGGATCAGCGAACCCTTGTCGGACCAGATGCCGGCGGACAACCCGTACGGCGTGTTGTTGGCCTTCTCGATCGCCTCGGCCGGGGTGCGGAAGGTCAGCACGGACAGCACCGGCCCGAAGATCTCCTCGCGGGCGATCCGGTGCGCCTGCGTGACCCCGGTGAAGATCGTCGGCGCGAACCAGAAGCCCTGCCCGGGCAGCTCGCACGGCGGGGACCAGCGCTCGGCGCCCTCCGCGGAGCCGGCGTCGGCGAGCGTGCGGATGCGGTCCAGTTGCTCGGCCGAGTTGATGGCGCCGATGTCCGTGTTCTTGTCCAGCGGGTCGCCGACGCGCAGCGTGGCCATCCGGCGCTTGAGCGACTCGAGCAGCTCGTCGCGGATCGACTCCTGGACCAGCAGCCGGGAGCCGGCGCAGCACACGTGGCCCTGGTTGAAGAAGATGCCGTTGACGATGCCCTCGACGGCCTGGTCGATCGGCGCGTCGTCGAAGACGATGTTGGCCGCCTTGCCGCCCAGCTCGAGCGTGAGCCGCTTGCGGGTGCCGGCGACCGAGCGGGCGATCTGCCGGCCGACCTCGGTCGAGCCGGTGAAGGCGACCTTGTCGACGCCGGGGTGCTCGACCAGCGCGCGGCCGGTGTCGCCGGCGCCGGTGACGATGTTCACCACGCCGGGCGGCAGGTCGGCCTGCCGGCAGATGTCGGCGAAGAACAGCGCGGACAGCGGCGTGGTCTCGGCCGGCTTGAGCACCACGGTGTTGCCCGTGGCCAGCGCCGGGGCGACCTTCCACGCGAGCATGAGCAGCGGGAAGTTCCACGGGATGACCTGCGCGGCCACGCCCAGCGGGCGCGGGTCGGCGCCGAAGCCGGCGTACTTCAGCTTGTCGGCCCAGCCCGCGTAGTGGAAGAAGTGCGCGGCGACCAGCGGCAGGTCGACGTCGCGCGACTCCTTGATCGGCTTGCCGTTGTCGAGGGACTCGAGCACGGCGAGCTCGCGGGAGCGCTCCTGGATGATCCGGGCGATCCGGAAGAGATATTTGGCCCGCTCGGACCCGGGCAGCGCGGACCACGGCCCGAAGGCGCGGCGGGCGGCGGCGACGGCGAGGTCGATGTCCTCCGCCGAGCCCATGGTGACCTCGGCGAGCACCTCCTCGGTCGCCGGATTGACCGTCTTGAAGGAGCCGGCGGCCGACTCGCGGAAGGAGCCGTCGATGAAGAGTCCGTAGGAGCCGGCGATGTCGACGACCGACCGGGACTCGGGTGCGGGGGCATACTCGAACATCGCGGCCTCAGTCCAGCGTGAAGTAGTCGGGGCCGGCGTAGTGGCCGGTCGTGAGCTTGGTGCGCTGCATGAGCAGGTCGTTGAGCAGCGAGGACGCGCCGAAGCGGAACCAGTCGGGAGCGAGCCAGCCGTCGCCCACGGTCTCGTTGATCATCACCAGGTATCTGATGGCGTCCTTGGTGGTCCGGATGCCGCCCGCCGGCTTCACACCCACCTGGCGGCCGGTCCTGGCCCGGAAGTCGCGCACCGCCTCCAGCATGACCAGCGTCACGGGCAGCGTCGCCGCGAGCGGCACTTTGCCCGTGGAGGTCTTGATGAAGTCGGCCCCGGCGAGCATGGCCAGCCAGGAGGCGCGGCGCACGTTGTCGTATGTCCCGAGCTCCCCGGTCTCGAGGATGACCTTGAGATGGGCGCTGCCGCAGGCCTCCTTGACCGCGACGATCTCCTCGAAGAC
The DNA here is from genome assembly GCF_030757795.1 of Actinoplanes oryzae. Classification (GTDB taxonomy): domain Bacteria; phylum Actinomycetota; class Actinomycetes; order Mycobacteriales; family Micromonosporaceae; genus Actinoplanes. The sequence goes on along the minus strand of NZ_JAUQWH010000009.1, from coordinate 22,279 downwards.
CCTGTCGTAGCGCCCGGCCAGGAACTCGCCCCGGCTGATGACCATGTCGATCTCGTCCGCCCCGGCGGCGACGGCGTCGCGGGTGTCGGCGAGCTTCACGTCGAGCGGCGCCTGCCCGGACGGGAAGGCGGTCGCCACGCTGGCCAGGTGCACTCCGCTGCCGGCGAGCACCTCCGCCGCGTGCGGCACCATGGCGGGATAGACGCAGACGGCGGCGACCGGCGGGCAGGACGCGTCGGCGGGATCGGGACGCAGGGCCTTGGCGGCCAGCGCGCGCACCTTGCCGGGGGTGTCGGCGCCCTCGAGCGTGGTCAGGTCCACCATCCGGATCGCCAGGTCGATGGCGGCGGCCTTGGCGGTCGTCTTCACCGACCGGGTGCCGAGGGCGGCGGCCCGCGCCTCCAGGCCCACCTTGTCGACCCCGGGCAGCCCGTGCAGGAAGGACCGGAGATCGAGTCCGGCCGGAGTCGTCACAGTCATGAGAGGAATTCTACGCGGCCCACCGACAGTTGATCTTGGTGAACCCCGGTAGGTTGTCGGCGTGGACGTACTCGTCGTAGATCACCCGCTGGCTCAGACCCGACTCACCGCGATGCGCAAGGCCGAGACCGACCCCGGAGTCTTCCGGGCGGCCCTGCATGAGCTGACGACGATGGTGGTCTACGAGGCGGCGCGCTCATTCGCCACCGAGAGCTACCCGATCGAGACGCCGGTCGCGCCGACGCAGGGCAGCCGGCTGGCCAACCCGCCGCTGATCGTGCCCGTGCTCCGCGCCGGCCTGGGCATGGCGGACTCCGCGCTCGCGCTGATCCCGGAGTCGTCGATGGGCTTCGTGGGCCTGGCGCGCGACGAGCACACGTTCGAGCCGCGGGCGTACATGGAGTCGCTGCCCGCGGACCTCACCGGCCAGCCGGTCCTGGTGCTCGACCCGATGGTGGCGACCGGCGGCTCGCTGATCCACTGCTGTCAGCTGCTCGTCGACCGCGGGTGCACCGACATCATCATCGGCTGCGTGCTGGCCGCCCCCGAGGGCATCGCCCGGCTGCGCGACTCGGGCCTGCCGCTGCGCCTGGTCACCGCCAGCATCGACGAGGGCCTGAACGACAAGATGTACATCGTCCCGGGCCTCGGCGACGCCGGCGACCGCCAGTTCGGAGGCCACCGCCGCTTCTGAGGCAGGGCTGCGGCGGGCCAAGACATGAAGCAGGCCTCAGGCCTCCGAAACGCTCCAGCCGACCGCGCGGCCGTTCGCGAAGGGCATGACCCCGTGGAACGGCCGCGGCGCCGCGGCGAAGACGAGCGGCAGGAAATGGCGGTCCGACTCCCACATCGGCACCGCACCCGCCAAGACGTCGGCGACGTCCACCCAATGCAGGCTGCCCTCGTGATTGCCGCTCGACGGCGTCCCCGTCCACGCCGGGATGCGGAAGAGAAAGCCGAACCAGTTCGACCCGTCCCGCCCGAAGCCCGGCCACGAGACCGTGCCCGCGAAATCAACGACGGAGCAGGTCAGCCCCGACTCCTCGAGGATCTCCCGGCGCATCCCGGCGACCACGTCCTCGTCCGGTGCGAGCTTGCCGCCGAGCCCGTTGTAATAGCCGTAGTGCTGATCGTCCGGGCGAGTGTCCCGCCGGATCATCAGGACTTTGTTACCGTCCGGAGAAAGCACATAGCCGAGAGTGGCGATAATCGCTTGCACGGAAACGGACTCTAACGGCCGGAAAAACCACGGGTGGCCACGCGGGGTGGCATTGGTTTCCTAGCCTGTCCGCATGGTCGAATCCGTCCTGAGCATCGTGGTGCCCGTCTACAACGTGGCTCCGTACCTCGAGGAGTGTCTGGAGTCGCTGGCCGGGCAGTACCGCGGTGCCCTCGAAGTGATCGTGGTGGACGACGGGTCGACCGACGACAGCGCCACGATCGCCGAGCGGTTCGTGGCCGCCGATCCGCGCTTCCAGCTGGTCCGGCAGGAGAACGCGGGGCTGGGGGCGGCCCGCAACACCGGCATCGACCGGGCCACCGGCGAATACCTCATGTTCGTCGACAGCGACGACGTGCTCGCCCCCTACGCGGCGGAGCTGCTGATCGGCTCGCTGGAGCAGACCGGCTCCGACTTCTCCTGCGCCAACGTGCTGCGCCTCACGACCCGGGGGCTGAGCCAGTCGCCGATGCACCGGGCGCCCTTCGCCGCCACGCATCTGAGCACCCATGTGAGCAAGCTCCCGGTGCTGCTCGGCGACCGCACGGCCTGGAACAAGGTGTACCGCCGCGACTTCTGGGACAAGCACAACTTCCGGTTCCCCGAGGGCGTCCTGTACGAGGACATCCCCGTCACCGTCCCGGCACACGTGCTCGCCCGGGCGGTCGACGTGCTCGAAGCACCCGTCTACTACTGGCGCGAGCGCGAGGGCCCGGACAAGTCGATCACGCAGCGCCGCGAGGAGATCTCCGCCTTCATCGACCGGCTCACCAACTGCTGGGGCGTCAGCCGGGTGCTCGGCGAGGCGGGCCACCGGGCCCTCAAGCGCCAGTACGACGAGTCGGTCCTCAAGAGCGACCTGATGCTCTTCCTCCGCGTGCTGCCCCGGGTCGACGACGAGTACAGGGCGGTGTTCCTGGAGCGCTGCAACGCCTACCTCGACACCGTCGACTCCGAGGCGATCCTGGAGCTGCCCGCCGTGGAGCGGGTGCTCTGGACCCTGGTTCGCAACCAGATGCTGCCGGAGCTGCTGGAGATGCTGCCCGAGCTGCGCCGCCAGCGCCGGATCGCCCGGCGGGGCCTGCGCCGCTACCACGACATGGATCTGCTGCACGCGAAGCTGCCCCAGCTGCCGGCGGAGCTGTTCGTCGCCGGCACGCCACGCCCGCGCAGCAAGGTGCACGAGGTGGAGTGGGTGGACGGCAAGCTGCGGGTCCGCGGTCACGCCTTCATTCCCGGCCAGCCCGCGAACCGGCCGTGGAGCACCTCGCGGCTGATCTGGCTCAAGCAGGCCGGCAGCAGCCGGCGCACGCGGCGGCAGCCGATGCCCCCGCGGCGGTGCATCGATGCCACCGCGGACCACGGGTCGCCCCGGACGGCGTACGACTGGTCGGGTTTCGAGGCCCTGCTCGACCCCGCCGCCCTGCGCACCGACAAGGGCGAGTGGCGCGAGGGCGACTGGAACGTCGTCGTCGGCGTGCTCGGCGTGGGCCGCAAGAGCAAGGGCGGCCTGGAGATCGGGCAGCCGGCGCAGCCGATCCGGCTGACGCCGCGCGAGTTCGGCGACGTCCGGATCGTCCCGCACATCGCGGGCGGCAAGCTGGTGCTGCGGGTGGAGCGGATCCCGGCCCGGGTGACGGGGCTGCGGATCGACGGCGACGGGCTGCTGGTGGAGGGGACGATCGGGCATGCCGCGCCGGCGAGCGCGACGCTGTCCCGGGTGCCGGGCGTCGTCTCCCGCCGCTATCCGGTGCAGGTGACGGGGGAGGAGTTCCGCTTCCGGATCCCGGCCGAGGACCTGCGCCACATCGAGGGTGGACGGCTGCCGCTGCGGGTGGGCGAGCCCGCCGACCGGTGGACCATCGGCCTGGCCGCCGGCGCCGACGGGGGCGCCTCGTTGCCCTGCACGGCGGTGGCGAGCGCCGGGGAGCCGCTGGCGCTGACCGCCCACACCGTGCACGTCACCACGGTGCGCAACGGGGAGGCCGTGATCGTCGCGCTCCCGACCGGGCCGCTGCTGACCGGGCTGGCCACGGGCGACCGCCGGTTCCGGCTCTCCGGGCGGCTGCACGGCCGCTCCGCCGACGACTTCCGGATCATCATCCGGCCGGGCAACGCCCGGGAGACCAAGACCTTCCCCGTACGCGCGGACGGCGACACGTGGTGGACCGAAGTCGACCCCGACGCCGTCCCGTCCTTCGGCGCCGCGATCCGGATGCGCGCCGGCACCTGGCACATCCTCTGCCGCAGTGGCACCGGCCGGGTCGAGCCGCTGCCCGCCATCCCCGCCGCCCTGGAGGCCCTGCCCCTGCCGCTGGCCGGGGACGCGCCCCGCGTCTCGCTGGAGTGGCACAACGACGAGCGCGTGCACCTGCGGATCCGCTCGGCGCTGGCCGACGAGGAGCGGGGCCGCCGCAACCAGGCGCTGCTGCGCGAGGGGCACTATCCCGCCGTACGCAAGCAGCCGCTGCGCGACGTCGTCCTCTACAACGCCTTCACCGGCCGGCAGTACTCGGACAGCCCCAAGGCTGTCCACGAGGAGCTGCTCGCCCGGGGCCTGCCGCTGGAGCACCAGTGGGTGTCGGTGGACGGTCAGGCGCCGCTGCCGCACAGCGCGGAGCCCGTGGCGCTGTGGAGCAAGCGGTGGATCGAGTCGCTCGCCACCTCCCGGTACATCGTCACCAACCAGCACCTCCCGGAGTGGTTCCGGCGCCGCGAGGGGCAGGTGGTCGTCCAGACCTGGCACGGCACGCCGCTCAAGCGGATCGGCTTCGACATCGAGGACGTGCAGTTCACCGACCGCCGCTACCTGGAGAAGCTGACCGAGGAGGCGCCGAACTGGAGCTTCCTGGTCTCGCCGAACACGTTCAGCACGCCGTTGCTGCGCCGCGCGTTCCGCTACGGCGGCGAGATCCTGGAGATCGGCTACCCGCGCAACGACGTCCTGTTCCGCGACCGGGCCGAGATCGCCGCGCGGGTCCGGGCCGTCGTCGGGCTCCCGCCCGGGCGCAAGATCGTCCTGTACGCCCCCACGTGGCGCGACGACGAGTCCAGCGGCGGCGTCTACAAGATGAGCATGCAGCTCGACGTGGCAGCGGCGGCCGCCCGCCTCGGCGCGGACCACGTGCTGCTCGTCCGCCGGCACCCGAACGTGATCGACGAGATCCCGGGCGCGGGCGACGGCTTCGTGTACGACGTCTCCGCCTACCCGGACATGGCCGACCTGCTCGCCGCGGCGGACATCCTGATCACCGACTACTCGTCGGTGATGTTCGACTTCGCGAGCACCGGCCGGCCGATGCTGTTCTTCACCTACGACCTCGCCTACTACCGCGACGAGCTGCGTGGCTTCTACTTCGACTTCGAGGCCGAGGCGCCGGGGCCGTTGCTGGCGACGTCGGACGAAGTGATCACCGCCATCCGGGACATCGACACGGTCGTCCCCGGGTACACCGAGCGGTACGCCGCATTCGCCGCCAAGGCGTCCGACCTCGACGACGGCCACGCCGCCGCCCGGCTCGCCGACCGCATGCTGGCCGAGGGAAGGAAGCACCGATGACCAACGCCTGGCGCCGCACCAAGGGCCTCATCAAGCGCCGCCTCGAACCGCCCAAGCCGGACCCGCGGGTCCTCAAGGCGGTCCAGGAGACGAACTCGCTGCTCTACGACATCCGCTGGGAGCTCAAGGAGCAGCGCAAGTATCTGGAGGGCTTCCGCGCCTTCGCGTCCACCGCGATGTTCGCCGAGATCCGCGAGTTCACCGAGGCGCAGCAGCTGGGCTTCGAGGAGACCATGCGCCGCGTCGCCCACGACCGGCTCAGCCTGGCCCGCTTCGGCGACGGCGAGCTGAAGATCATGCTCCGCCCGCAGTACAACCTGCGCTTTCAGCCGTGGTCGGCCGGGCTCGCCGGGGACCTGCGGGCGGTGCTCGGGATGGACGGGTACGACCCGGAGCGGCTGCTGGTCGGCTTCCCGTACACCTTCCGGGACGCGCACTGGACCTCCGTCTGGCTGGACATCTGGCCCGAGGTCAAGCCCCTGCTCAACCCGCACGTCCAGTACGGGACGGCGCACGTGTCCCGGCCGATCTACTTCTCGCATCTCGGCAACCGCGGCGCCCAGTTGTGGCGGGACGTGTGGGACGGGCAGCAGGTCGTCATCGTCACCGGGGAGGGGTCCCGCTTCCACCTGGAGCCGCAGCTGTTCGGCAACGCCAAGTCGATCGACTTCGTGTATTCGGCGGCCCGGGACGCGTACGCGGATCTGCCGCGCCTGATGGCCGAACTCGACCAGCATGATCCCGACAGGCTGTATCTTCTCGCTCTCGGACCGTGCGGAACGCTCGTCGCCGCCTGGCTCTCGCAGCGCGGCCGGTGGGCGGTCGACATGGGGCATATCAGCGAGAGCTGGGCAAACGTGTTCGCGGGCGGCGCATGGCCCGAAGCACTCGAGGTGGTCCGCAAGTAGTCCGATCCCCGACCTCCGGCCATTGCGCCGGTGACACCGGCCACTATCGTTTGCGACATGACCTCCATCGCGCTCGCTGAGGAACTCCTCCTCCTCGCGTATGACGACCGGACCGGCAAGGCGACCGGTTCCCGCATCGGACTCGACCTCGGCATGGCCGCGGCGGTGCTGGTCGACCTCGCGCTGGCCGGTCGGGTCGCGTACGTGGCCGGAAACCTCGTCGTCAACGACCCCACGCCGACGGGCGACCCGATCGCCGACCAGATCCTCGCCAAGGCCGCCGCCGACGACCCGCACACCCCCGCCCAGTGGGTGCAGCGGCTGCGGCACCGGCTGCGCCAGCACGTGCTCGACGACCTCATCGCCCGCGGCGTCATCCAGGACGTGGACGAGACCCAGATGGACGGCTACGTCCACGTGCACCGCTACCCGACCTGCGACCCGTCCTTCGAGGCGGAGATCCGCAAGCGCCTCGCGGACGCGCTCACCACCGACCAGATCCCGGACGAGCGCACGGCCGCCCTGTGCACCCTGCTGGTGGCCACCCGCATGGAGCCCGCCCTGCGCCTGCCCCCGGAGGAGGCGGCCCGCGCCCACGAGCGCCTCGAGCAGATCGCCAGCGGCGCCGGCTTCTCCGGCACCGGCAACCTGGAGGACTCGATCGTCCGCCCGAGCGTCGCCCTGGTCGTCGCCACCCTGAGCCGGGCCATCACCGCCGCCCTCGGCGTCCCCAAGGTCATCTGAGAGCCGCCCCGGCCCGGCGCGTGGAGGAACGCGCCGGGCGGACAGGCGGGGTCAGCGGCCGAGGGCCCTAGTGACCTCGCCGCGCAGCTGGGCCACCTCGGCGCCCGCCTGGAACTGGGCGTTGATCAGCTTGCCGGTGACCGGGACAATCACCTCGAGGTACGCCTTGAGCTTCGGCTCGGTGCCGGACGGGCGGACCACCACGCGGATGCGGTCGGTGCGCAGGGTCACCACGTTGTCGGCCTCGCGGTCCTCGACGGCGGTGACCGGCTCTCCCGACAGCTCCTTGGGCGGGTTCGCGCGCAGGTGGGCCATCATGGCGGCGATGTCGGACAGGTCCTCGACGCGGATGGAGACCTGGTCGGTGCGGTGGACGCCGAACTCGGTGTCCAGCTCGTTCAGGCGGTCGAGCAGCGACTTGCCCTCGGCCTTCAGGCTCGCGGCGAGGTCGGCGACGACCAGGGCGGCGGTGATGCCGTCCTTGTCGCGGACCAGCCCCGGCGCGACGCAGTAGCCGAGCGCCTCCTCGTAGCCGAAGGCCAGCTCCTCGGCGGCGCGGACGATCCACTTGAAGCCGGTGAGGGTCTCCTCGTACGCGACGCCGCGGGCCCGGCAGAGGGCGCCGAGCCGGCTGGAGGAGACGATCGTGGTCGCGTAGGTGCCCGGCATCCCCCGGCGGATCAGGTGGTCGGCGAGCAGCACGCCCAGCTCGTCGCCGGTGAGGGGACGCCAGCTGTCGCCGAGGGGTACGGCCACCGCGCACCGGTCCGCGTCGGGGTCGTTGGCGACGGCGAGGTCGGCCCCCGTCTCCTTGGCCAGCGCCAGGAGCAGGTCCATGGCGCCCTTCTCCTCCGGGTTCGGGAAGGCGACCGTCGGAAAGTCGGGGTCCGGCTCGGCCTGCTCGGCCACGACCGCCGGGGCGGGGAAGCCGGCCGCGGCGAAGGCGGCCGTCAGCACCGGGCCACCGACGCCGTGCAGGGGCGTGTACGCCACGGTGAGGTCCCGGGGGCCGGCTCCGGCGACCGCGGCGGCGCTCCGGACGTACCCGTCGATGAGCTCCTCGCCGAGGACCGTGCCGGGCTCGCCGAGCGGGACCCCCACCGCGGACGGGACCGCCCGGATGGCGGCCTCGATGCCCGCGTCGGCGGGCGGGACGATCTGCGCGCCGGCGCCGGCGGGACCGCCCAGCTGCGCGCCGAGATAGACCTTGTAGCCGTTGTCCTGCGGCGGGTTGTGGCTGGCGGTGACCATCACGCCGGCGACCGCGCCGAGCTCCCGGACGGCGTAGGCCAGCACGGGGGTGGGCAGCGGCCGGGGCAGGAGCAGGGCCTCGCGGCCGACGGCGGTGGCCACCCGGGCGGTCTGCTCGGCGAACTGCCGGGAGCCGTGGCGGGCGTCGTAGCCGATCACCAGCGGGCCCGTGCCGTCGTTGGCGGCCAGCCAGGCGACCAGGCCGGCCGCGGCGCGGGTGACCACGGCCAGGTTCATGCCGTTCGGCCCGGCGCGGAGCCGGCCGCGCAGCCCGGCGGTGCCGAAGGTGAGCGGGCCCGCGAACCGGTCGGCGAGCTCCGCCTCGGTCTCCGGAAGCCGGTCCAGCAGGTCCTGCAGCTCGGCCCGGCCGGCCGGGTCGGGGTCGTCGGCCAGCCAGGTCTCGGCCGGCGTGCGGAGGTCGTCAGTCGCCATGCCTTGTGGATAGCACGACGACCCGGCCGCCACAGCCGAGGGGCCGAACCCCCGGCTCAGCCGATGGTGAAGCTCTGCACCATCGCGTCGAAGATCGGCTTGCTCTCGGCGAACTGCTCCTCGGTGCTGGTCATGTAGAACGAGTAGGCCTTGCCGTCCTGGACGACCGCGCCCCACAGCCCGTGGCGGGTGGTGGAGCAGGTGTACTCCAGCACGCCGCCCTGCTTGCCGTTGACCTCCTGGTCGGCGAGGCCGACCCGGGCGTACGGCTTCGGGCAGCTGGAGCCCTTCTTCTTCAGGCCGCTCTCGGCGACCTTGAGGAAGCTCTGCGGCGTGGCCTTGGACGACGCGTCCTCGATCAGCAGCCGGACCTTGCGGTCGTTGTCCGGGTCCACGAAGTCGACCCAGGTGGCGCCGCTGACCGTCTTCTTCTCCCAGCCCTGCGGCACGTCGACCGAGGTGCCGCGGCCCTTGTACTGCTGGGTGGCGCCGGCGGCCTCGGCGGGCGCGGAGGCCTGGGGAGCGCTCGCGCCGGTGGTCTCGGGGTCGCCGCCGCCGGTGGAGGTCAGCACGATCACGAGCACCACCAGCAGCGCGGCGGCGCTGGCGGCGATGATCTGGGTGTTGCGCGGCCAGCCCTTGACCGTGGTGACGGCCCTGGCCGAGGTGTCGCGCACGGCGGTGACCGTCTGGTCGATCATCCGCTTGCGCTTGGCGCCGGGGCTCATGACCACCGTGCCGCCGCCGGGGGCGGCGGGCGAGATCGGGTCACGGGCGGCCCGGGCGCCGTCCCACTGCCGGCGCGGCGGCAGCATCGCGGTCGCGTCCGCCGAACCGCCGCGGCCCTGGTGGGCGGCGTGCGGCGGGATCACGCTCGTGGCGTCGCCGGCGGCCGAGCCCGGCATCGGCGGAGGCGGCGGGTAGGCGCCGGTCTTCACGTCGGCCGCCGGCGAGGCCGGGGCCGGGGAGGACGCGGGGCGCTCGCCCTTCTTGAGCTTCGCCAGGTGTCCGGAGAGCGACTCGCCGGGCGCGAGCATGGCCCGGCCGCCGATCTGGCCGCTGGGCTTGGGCTGCGGCGGCGGGATCGGCTGGGTCTCGGCGGCCGGCGGGCGCTGCGACGGGACCACCGAGTAGGGGTCGGTGGCCAGGTGCGGCGGGGCCTTGCTGGCCAGCGGGCCGGCCAGCTGCTGGCGGAGCATGGTGCGCGCGGTCTGCACGTCGAAGCGGCGGGCCGGGTCCTTCTCCAGCAGGCCCATGAGCACGGGGGTCAGCGAGCCGGCCCGGACGGCGGGCGCCGGCGGGTCCTCGACGACGGCGTGCATGGTCTCGATGGGGTCGCCCTTGTCGAACGGCGGCCGGCCCTCGATCGCGGTGTAGAGCGTCACGCCGAGCGAGAACAGGTCGCTGGGCGGGCCGAAGTCGCTGCCCATCGCGCGCTCGGGGGAGATGAAGTGCGGCGAGCCCAGCACCATGCCGGGCGTGGTCAGCTGCACGTCGGTGGGCATCCGGGCGACGCCGAAGTCGGTGAGGACGCAGCGGCCGTCGGTGCAGATCAGCACGTTGGCCGGCTTGACGTCGCGGTGCAGCACGCCGTGCGCGTGGGCCACCTCGAGCGCGCCCAGCAGGGCGATGCCGATCTTGGCCACGACCCGCGGGTTGACCGGCCCGTCCTCAATCACCATGTCCGCGAGGCTGCGCGCCTCGAGCAGCTCCATGACGATCCACGGCCGGCCGTTCTCGTGCACGACGTCGTAGACCTGCACGACGGCGGGGTGCTGCAGGGCGGCGGCGGCGCGGGCCTCGCGCATGGTCCGCTCGTACATGGCGTCGCGGTCGCTCGGGGCGAGGCCGGGCGGGAGGATGACCTCCTTGATCGCCACGTCGCGGCGGAGCAGCGTGTCGGCGGCACGCCAGACGGTGCCCATGCCGCCGTGGCCGACCGCGGCCCGCAGGGTGTAACGCCCGCCGATGAGCGTGCCCGGGGCTGCGCGTCCGCTGGTCGGAGCGGTGTTCCCACTGCTCCACGTCGGAATCTGAGTCACAGAGATGCCACCGAAGGGGTTGAGGGTCGGTCGGCCAACCCCGCTATCTTGCCCGGTACCCCCCGCTTTCCGGAAGTCGGTCGCCCAGTGTTTGCACAAGCTCGACGCGCCGTGTTCGCGCCGTTGCTTTGAGTGGAACTTTTCGGACTCTGAGTGCAAAATGGTTCACCCTCTAGGATCAAGGCGTGAACGCAGAGTCCGGGTTCGAGATCAAGCCGGTCTACGACAGCGGAGACCTCCCCGACGACCTCGACGAGCGGCTCGGCCGCCCGGGCGAGTACCCGTACACCCGGGGTGTCTACCCGACGATGTACACCAAGCGGCCGTGGACCATGCGGCAGTACGCCGGCTTCGGCACGGCCGCCGAGTCCAATGCGCGCTATCACCAGCTGCTCAAGGCCGGAACCATGGGCCTGTCGGTGGCGTTCGACCTGCCCACCCAGATGGGGTACGACTCGGACGACCCGATCGCCCACGGCGAGGTCGGCAAGGTCGGGGTCGCCATCGACTCGATCGACGACATGCGGCGCCTCTTCGACGGCATCCCGCTGGACCAGGTGTCCACCTCGATGACGATCAACGCCCCGGGCTCGGTGCTGCTGCTGCTCTATCAGCTGGTCGCCGAGGAGCAGGGCGTGCCGGGCAAGGCGCTGCAGGGCACGATCCAGAACGACATCCTCAAGGAGTACATCGCCCGCGGCACGTACATCTTCCCGCCCAAGCCGTCGCTGCGGCTGGTCGCGGACACGTTCGCCTACTGCCGCACCGAGATCCCGCGGTGGAACACGATCTCGATCTCCGGCTACCACATGGCCGAGGCGGGGGCCACGCCCGCGCAGGAGATCGCGTTCACCCTGGCCAACGGCATCGAGTACGTGCGGACGGCCGTCGCCGCGGGCCTGGCGGTCGACGACTTCGCGCCCCGGCTCTCCTTCTTCTTCGTGGCGCGCACCACGCTGCTGGAGGAAATCGCCAAGTTCCGGGCGGCCCGCCGGATGTGGGCCCGGATCATGCGCGAGGAGTTCGGCGCCACCAACCCGAAGTCGCTCATGCTCCGCTTCCACACCCAGACCGCCGGCGTGCAGCTGACGGCCCAGCAGCCCGAGGTCAACCTGGTGCGGGTCGCGGTCCAGGCGCTCGGCGCGGTCGCCGGCGGCACCCAGTCGCTGCACACCAACTCGTACGACGAGGCGATCGCCCTGCCCACCGAGAAGGCGGCCCGGCTCGCGCTGCGCACCCAGCAGGTCCTCGCGTACGAGAGCGGGCTGGTCGACACCGTGGACCCGTTCGCCGGCTCCTACGTCATCGAGGCCATGACCGACGAGGTGGAGGCGGCCGCCACGGCGCTGATCGAGCGCGTCTTCGACCACGGGTCCGCCGTCGAGGCGATCGAGCAGGGCTTTCAGAAGCTCCAGATCGAGTCGTCGGCGTACCGGATCGCGCAGCAGATCGACGGCGGAGAGCGCGTCGTGGTCGGGGTCAACCGGTTCGTCTCGGACGACGAGGAGCACTACGAGCCGCTGCGGGTGGACCCGAAGATCGAGGCCGACCAGGCCGCCCGGCTCGCGGCGCTGCGGTCGGAGCGGGACGGCGCCGCGGTCGAAGCCGCCCTCGCCGACCTCCGCAAGGCCGCCGAGGGCACGGAGAACGTCCTGCCGCCGATGCGCGAGGCGTTGCGCCGGCGCGCCACTGTGGGAGAGGTCTGCCACACCCTCCGCGGGGTGTGGGGCGTCTATCACCCGGTAGAGCATTTCTGAACGCGGTGGAAATCCGTTGCGAGGGTATTCGTAACGGACAGCGACCTCCAAGGGTCTACGCTGTCGCGCGTTGCGGAAAGCGGAGAGACGAGACGACGGAAGCGATCATCACGTGTCGAGTGCAGTGAAGGCGTCCGAGGGCGCCCCGGCGGCGCCGTTCCCCGGGCCGCCACCAGGAGCCGAACCCCTCCCCGGCCAGCTGGACCGCTGGCTCGCCGCCCACGGCACCGAGCTGGTGGCGATCCGCCGGCACATCCACGCGCATCCGGAGCCGTCGTACTCCGAGTTCGCCACCGCCGAGCTGATCGCCCGCGAACTCGCCGCGGCCGGGCTGCGCCCCGAGCTGCTGCCCGCCGGCAACGGCCTGATCTGCGACATCGGCGAGGGCGACCGGGTCATCGCGTTCCGCGCCGACCTCGACGCGCTGCCGCTGCCCGACACCAAGGACGTGCCCTACCGCTCGACCGTGCCCAACGTGACCCACGCGTGCGGCCACGACGTGCACACCACCGTGATGCTCGGGCTGGGCCTGGCGCTGGCTCAGCTCAACGAGGCCGGCGAACTGCCCGGCCGGGTGCGGCTGATCTTCCAGCCGGCCGAGGAGGCGGTGCCCTCGGGCGCCCCGGGCGTCATCGAGGCCGGCGCGCTCAAGGACGTCGCCGCCGTGTACGCGCTGCATTGTTACCCACAGTTGCCGGCCGGGCTGGTGGGCGTACGGTCGGGGCCCTTCACCGCGGCCGCCGACACGGTCCGGGTCCGCCTCACCGGGCCGGGTGGCCACACCGCCCGCCCGCACCTGACCGCCGACCTCGTGCACGCCCTCGGCCGGGTGATCGTCGACGTGCCGTCGCTGCTGGGCCGCCGCGTCGACCCGCGCGCGGGCGTCTCGATGGTGTGGGGCGCCGTGCACGCCGGCAAGGCGTTCAACGCGATCCCCGGCGAGGGCGAGGTGCTGGGCACGGTCCGCATCCTCAACCGTGAGGCGTGGCGCGAGGCGCCCGAGCTGATCACCCGCCTGATCCGCGACGTGGTCGCGGCGACCGGCGCGGAGGCCGAGGTCGTCTACACCCGCGGGGTCCCGCCGGTCATCAACGACCGGATGGCCGCCGCCGTCATCGCCGGGGCCGCGGGCGCCGCGCTCGGCGCCGACCGGGTGGTCGAGGCCGAGGTCAGCATGGGCGGCGAGGACTTCGCGTTCTACCTGGAGCACGTGCCGGGCGCCATGATCCGCCTCGGCACCGGCACGCCGGGCGCCGAGCGGCACCACGACCTGCACCAGAGCGGCTTCGACGTGGACGAGCGCTGCATCGGCTACGGCGTGCGCGTGATGGTGCACACCGCCCTGGCAGCGCTCGCCACGGCTGCCTTCTAGGCGGTCCTGACTTCTAGGCGGTCCTGGCCTTTCTCCGCCGCACGATGATCACCGCGACGGGAACGGCCAGGATGGCGAGCCACGGCAGGAGGTAGCCGAGCACGGTCGCCGCCACCCCCAGCGACGTGGTGAAGCCGTGCCAGCCGCCGCGCAGCCCGCCGAGGAACCCTCCCTGGGCGGGCTCGTCCTCCTCGGCCGAGGGGTCGAGCAGGACGAGCGTGATCGTGGACAGCGCGGTCAGATCGGCCAGCCGGCGCTGCTTGGCCTGCAGCGACGCCAGGTCGGACTCGCGGGTCGCCACCTCGCGCTCCAGCATCACCAGGTCCTCCAGATCCTTGGCCTGGGCCAGCAGCGTGCGCCCGCTGTCGACCCGGGCCTGCTGGGTCTTGATCCGGGCGTCCAGGTCGACGGACTCGTCGGTGACGTCCTCGGTGCTGATCGCCCGCTTCTCCTCGGTGCCCAGCCCGGCGAGCTGGTCGATCACGCCGCCGAACCCGGCCGCGGGCACGCGCAGGGTCAGCGTGGCGTCGGACGAGCCGTCGGCCCCGTTGCTCGTGCGCTGGTCGCCGCCGATGAAGCCCTTGGCCCCGGCGACGATGCCGGTGGTGCGCGCGGCGGCGGCGTTGACGTCGTCCACGCGTACGGTGATGGATCCGGTGTAAATGATCGCCCGCTGGTCGACGCTCAGGTCCGGCGCCTTGGCGGGGGTGTCCTCGGCCTTCTGCGCCGCCGGCTGCTCCGCCACACCGGCCGCTCCCACCGTCGAGCTGTCGTCGCTCGCTCCGCTGGTGCACGCGCTCAGCGCCAGCACCACGGCCGCCGCCGCCCACCACCTTGATGTCCGCATGGCTCCTCCGCTCCCCGTTCCGGTCTGCCCGCTGGGACGTGCGACGCCCCGGGGGCGGTTCCGGCAGACTGCACCTCAAGTGGTCACGATTCGGCAGCGGAGGAAGCCCGTGCGCATCACGAAATACACTCACTCCTGCCTGCGGTTCACCGGCGACGGGGTGCTCGTCGTCGATCCGGGGGCGTGGAGCGAGCGGTCCGCGCTCAACGACGCCGACGCCGTGCTGATCACCCACGAGCACCCGGACCACCTGGACGTGGACGCGCTCGCCGACGCGGTCGCCCGCCGGCCGCAGCTGCGCGTCTTCGCCCACCCCGACGTGCTGCCGAAACTGACGGCCTTCTCCGACGTGGTCACCGCGGTGCCGCCCGGCACGCGCTTCGAGGCTGCCGGCTTCACCCTTTCCTCGTACGGGGGACAGCACGCCGTCATCCACGAGGACATCCCGCGCGTGGCGAACCTCGGCTTCCTCGTCTCGGACGGCGCTCAGTCGGTCTACACGCCGGGGGACTCGTTCACCGTGCCGGACGTGCATGTGGACACTCTGTTCGTACCGTTGAACGCTCCTTGGATGAAGTTGAGCGAGGCGATCGACTTCGTCCGGAAGGTCCGGCCCGGGCGGGCGTACGCGCTGCACGACGCCCTGCTGACGGCGACCGGCGCCGGCGTGTCCAACGGCCACCTCGAGCGGCTCGGCGGGACGAAGTACGCCCAGCTGGCCCCGGAAACCACGCTCGGCTGACCATGGCAGTCGACATCGACGAGCTGGCCCGGAGGCTGTACGAGGCGCCGCCGGACGGGTTCGTCGCGGCCCGCTCCGCCGCCGTGGCGGACGCCAAGAAGTCCGGTGACCCGCAGGCGGCCAGGCAGATCGCCGCCCTGCGCAAGCCGACCGTGGCCGCGTGGCTGGTCAACCTCCTCGCCCTGCGCCGGCCGGAGCTGATCGACGAGCTCGTGGAGCTGGCCACGGCCCTGCGCGACGCCCAGCGCGGGTTGCGCGGCGACGAGCTGCGGGAGCTGTCGGTGCAGCGGCGGCAGGTCGTGTCCTCGCTCGTCGCCGAGGCGCAGAAGCTCGCCGTCGCACAGGATCCCGCCCTGCGGCGGGTCAAGCTGCCGACCGGGGAGGTGGAGGCGACGCTCACCGCGGCGCTGGCCGAGCCGGAGGTCGCCGAGCAGGTGCAGAGCGGGCGGCTGGTGCGCGCGGCGACGTACGCGGGGTTCGGCGAGGTGCCGCGCCCGCGCCTGCGCCTGGTCACCGACGCCGCCGCTGCGCCGTCCGGCGCCGCCGAGCCGGCCGCTGCCGAGCCCGATGTGGACCCTGCGCTGGGTGACTGGTCGGCGCCGGTCTCCAAGCTGGACGAGCGGCGTCATCGGGCCGAGGAGAAGGCGCGCGCCGAGCGGGAGGCACGGCGACGGGAGCTGAAACGGGAGCTGACCCAGGCGCGCCGGGCCGAGGAGAAGGCCACCGCCGCGTTGGAACAGGCCCGCAGCGCGGAGAGTGACGCAGGCCACTCCATCGATGAGATCGAGGAGCAGATCGCGGAACTCGAACGGCAGCGGATCGTGGCGCAGGCCGAGCTCTCCCGGCGCAAGCTGGCGCGACGCTCCGCCGAACGCGATGCATCGGCGGCTCGGCGGCGTACGGGGGACGTCGAGGCAGCCATCGAAGACCTGGAGGCCGATGAACCGGTCTAGCCGCCGGTTTTCCTGAACAGCGGATGAAGAGCAGAATCGGGCGGTGACCCCCGAACAGGCAGCCGCCAAGGCCCGTCCGGCGCTCGCCACCGTCGCCCGGGCATTCGCCGAGTCGCCCCGCACGCTGCAGCGGGCCCGGCTCCTCGGCCTGTCCGGCTGGGCCTACCACGTGTCCGCCCGCGCCGGCGCCCTCGGCGACGTCCGTCCCGAGACCGTCGCGGCCGCCGTCGGCTTCATCGCGCCCGACGCGATCAACGACGGCTGGGAGGCCGCCGCCAAGGTCACGCCGCCCGCGGAGGTGGCCGGCTGGCACCTGCACGAGCTGTGCCAGTGGGGCGCCGCCGAGCTGGGCTCGTTCCCGCGGCTCGCGCGCCTCTCCGAGCTGGCCGGCCGGGTGGTGTCGGCAGTGGACATCTCCGCCCTGCCGCTGTTCGCGGCGTGGCGTGCCGTGCCGGTGACGTCGGAGGAGCCCGGCGCCCAGGCGGCGCACCTGCTGTTCCTGCTGCACGAGCACCGGCTGGGCATCCAGGTGGTCTCCGTGCGCGCGAGCGGCATGACCCCGCTGCAGGCGATCATCGCCGGGCCGGACGGCGAGACGGAGGCCGTCGCCTTCGGGTGGCAGCCGCCCTATCCGCCGGCCGGGCCGCTCGTGCGCCGCCGCATGTGGGCCGAGTCGATCGCCGACTCGCTCAGCGGGCAGGCCTATGCGGCCCTCGACGGCCCCGAGCGCGTCGAGTTCTGCGGCCTGCTCGAAAGTCTGTCGCACCGGCTGACCGCCTGAGGCAGGCTGTCGGCGTGACTGATCTCCCCGCCGGGTGGACCACGCGCCGCCCGACGCTCGACGACGTTCCCGAGCTGCTGGCGCTCTGCCACGCCAGCGACATCGCCTCGGTGGGGGAGCCCGACTTCACGCCCGATGACATCCGTGAGGGCCTCACCGGCGCCAACACCGACATGGGCCGGGACTGCTGGGTGGCGCTCGACGAGACCGGCGCCATCGTCGGCTGGGCCTATCCGGGCAACGCGGACCGCGGCGACCGGGACTTCCTGGAGATCTACGTGTGGCCGTCGCGCGGGGAGCCGGCCCTGCGGCCGCTGCTCGGGCTGCTGCTCGCGCGGGCTGCCGAGCGCGGGGCCGCCTTCGGGCATGAGACCTATCACGTACGGGCGGGAGCCATCCCGACCGAGCAGTCGTGGATCTCGGCGCTGACGGAGGCGGGGTTCAGCTTCGTCAAGCAGCACGCGCGGATGGCCGTGGCGCTGACGGGCCGGGCGGAGTCCGACCCGCCGCCCGGCGTGACCGTGCGACCCGTGGAGCAGTCGGAGCTGCGGCGCTTCCACGCGACGATCGAGGAGGCCTTCCGGGACACCGATCACCACGCGACGGACTACGAGACGTGGCTGTCCCGGGTGCGGGCCGAGACGAGCGTGTCCTGGGACGAGTGGCTGGTCGGGCTGGTCGACGGGGAATGGGCCGGCGTGCTCCAGTCGTCGGACTCGTCGGCGGCGGACGGCGAGGGCTGGGTGCGGTCGCTGGCGGTGCTGGGGGCGTACAGGCGCAGGGGTGTGGGGGAAGCCCTGCTGCGGCGCGCCTTCGCGATCTATGCCGCCAAGGGCCGGTCCTCGGCCGGGCTCGGCGTCGACATGGCGAATCCCACGCGAGCCGCGCGGCTCTATCACCGGGTGGGCATGACCCCGCTCTACCGGGCGAACATCTATCAGCGGACGCTCTAGAGCTCCGGCTTCGACGTGCGGGTGGGGCGGCGGCGCAGCTCCTGCACGTAGTCGTCGGGGGCGCCCGCCTTCTCCGCGGCGTTGGCCACCTCGGAGAGATACCACGCCGTGGGCATGCCGCCCTCGTAGCCGTCGAAGACGTAGACCCCGGCGCTGACGTCACCCTCCAGCGTCGACACCCGCACGGTGAGCTTCTGGTAGGTGCCCGCCGTGACGCCCTCGAGCTCCTCGAGCTGTGCCGCGTCCCACGGGTGCACGTCGTAGAGCGCGACGAAGACCCGGTCGCCGGGGGACTCCACGATCGTGGTGACCGCGCCCTCCCAGCCCAGCTCGCCCTCGCCGGCGAAGGTCAGCCGCCAGCCCTCGACCCAGCCGACCCCCACCATCGGGGAGTGCGGACAATAGGCCCGCATCCGGGCCGGATCGAGGTTTGCACCGTACGCGGCGTAATGACCCACGGCGATGACGATAGCCCGACTCGTGGTTGGTGGAGAATAGAAGCCGTGCGTGTCGAGCTTCTTCGGCACGAAGCTTACGGTACGTGACGTTGGAGGTTGTTTCTCGTGAGCCGCATCGTGATCATCGGTGGGGGCCCCGGCGGGTACGAGGCGGCGCTGGTCGCCGCGCAGCTCGACGCGGACGTGACTCTCGTCGAGGCCGAGGGGGCCGGTGGTGCGTGCGTGCTCTCCGACTGTGTGCCCTCCAAGACCTTCATCGCCAGCTCGGAGATCGTCACCGGCTATCGGCACAACGACCGCTTCGGCGTACGGTCGGCGGGGCTGGACGCGGTCTCGGTGGACGCGGCGGCCGTCAACAAGCGGGTCAAGCAGCTCGCCCTCGCCCAGTCCGGCGACATCCAGGCCAAGCTGATCAAGGCCGGCGTCGACGTCGTGCACGGCACCGCCCGCCTCGGCGAGGACACCCTCGGCCACACCCACCAGGTGCTCGTCACCCCGCACGGCCGCGACGAGTACGCGATCGACGCCACCACGGTTCTCATCGCCACCGGCGCCACGCCGCGGGTCCTGCCCACGGCCGTCCCGGACGGCGAGCGCATCCTCAACTGGCGGCAGGTCTACGACCTCGAGGAGCTTCCCGAGCACCTCGTCGTCATCGGCTCCGGCGTGACCGGCGCCGAGTTCGCCAGCGCCTACCTCGCCATGGGCGTCCGGGTGACGCTCGTCTCCAGCCGCGAACGCGTCATGCCCCACGAGGACGCGGACGCCGCCATGGCCATCGAGCGCGTCTTCCGCGAGCGCGGCATGGCGATCCTCAACCAGTCGCGCGCCGACTCGGTCGTCAACACCGGCTCCGGGGTGACCGTCACGCTCTCCGACGGGCGTACGGTCGAGGGCTCCCACGCCCTCATCACGGTCGGCGCGGTGCCCAACACCGCCGACCTGGGTCTCCGGGAGTACGGCGTGGATCTCGGCGCGGGCGGCTACGTGGCCGTCGACCGGGTCTCGCGCACGAACGTGCCGGGCATCTACGCGGCCGGCGACTGCACCGGCGTCCTCGCCCTGGCCAGCGTCGCCGCCATGCAGGGGCGGATCGCCGTGTGGCACGCGATGGGCGAGGCCGTCGCGCCGCTGCGCCTGCGCACGGTCTCGGCCAACGTCTTCACCGACCCGGAGCTGGCCACCGTCGGCGTCTCCCAGAACGACGTCGACCAGGGCAAGGTGCCCGCCCGCCAGGTGATGCTCCCGCTGACCGGCAACGCGCGCGCGAAGATGGCGGGGCTGCAGGACGGGTTCGTCAAGCTCTTCTGCCGGCCCGCGACCGGCCAGATCGTCGGCGGCGTGGTCGTGGCGCCGAAGGCGAGCGAGCTGATCCTGCCGATCACCATGGCCGTCGAGAACAATCTGACGGTCGACCAGCTCGCGCACACGATCACGATCTACCCGTCGCTGTCCGGGTCGATTGCGGAGGCGGCGCGGCAGCTGATGCAGCACGAGCTGCAGTAGCTTTCCGGTTCTGCGCTTCCCCCGGGGTCTCGCGCGTGGTGCTTCTCCGGGGTCTTGCGTGTAGTGCTTCCCCGGGGGCTTGCGCGTAGTGGTTCCGCGGGGTTTTGCGCGTGGTGCTTCCCCGGGGTCTTGTGCGTGGTGCTTCCTCGCTTGCCCGGCGGGGGTCAGCGGCGGGCGGGGCGGTCCGCGGTGGGCGGGGCGTCGTGGACCGGCTCGTCCTCGGTGGCGGCGTCGCCGGCCTCGAGCTCCCCGGCCAGGCCCCCGGCGAGCTCCTCGGACAGCTCCTCCGACAGCTCTTCGGACAGCTCCTCCGACAGTTCCTCGTCGACCGCCTTGCGACCGCCGAAGAGGGCCAGGATCCAGCCGGCCGTGCCGAAGATCACCGCCGCGGTGGCCGCGATGGCGAAGAGCCGCCAGGCCGACTGGGTGATCGCCGTGCCGCCGACGTGGCCGACGAGCCCGCCGTAGGTCGCCCAGGCCAGGGCGGCGCCCCCGTCGTACAGCAGGAAGAGCTTGAACGGGTAACCGGTGCGGCCGGCGTGCCACCCTGCCGCCATGCGGCCGCCCGGCACGAAGCGGCAGAGCAGCAGGACCAGCGGCCCCGGCCGGCGCAGGCCACGGGTGAAGCGCTCGGCGGCCCGCTTGGTGCGCGACTCCTTGTCGCGCTCCTCCGACTTGGGCGCGAACCGCCGGCGGAAGGCGGCCAGCTTGCCGCTCAGCCAGCGGCCGCCGCTGTGCCCGGCGGCGCCGCGGCCCAGCATGAAGGCGATCGAGTCGCCGGCGAACATGCCCAGGGCGCCGACCGTGATGACCAGCGGCAGGTTGAGGTTGCCGTAGACCGTCAGGGCGCCCGAGGTGATCATGATGGCCTGGATCGGCATGACCGGGACCATGGCGTCGACGGCGATGAACCCGAAAATGGCAAGGTAAGCCCAAGCCGGTGTTGCCAGAACGGTCAACAGGTCGGTCATCGGGTCGGTCACCTCACGGGCTCCAGGGTCCACGGCATTGTCCGTGGGCGCACCTGAGAATGGGCTGAGTTCAGCATGCGCCCTGATGAGGCCCAGCTGACGGTGATGCCGGACACGCTACGTCCTTCGTCGGCCACCGGGGGTCCAAGACGCGACACCAGGCGACGACTGTCTCACACCGTGCCGCCGGGTGCTGCCCCGCTTCTGGTGCGGCTCCCGCGCGCGTACCTTGGTAGCTGCCACGCACACCGGGTCCCCCGTTCCTGGTGTCGGGCGAAAGGCGCCCACCTGGTGCAACCAGGCATGGCGCGCCCGGGCCGTCGGTAGGTCCCGTACCGACGGCCCGTCTTTACCAAGCTGATACCGACGAGCCCGTCTGTGCAACACGTCACTCTTACGATGACGTGTCCGGCCGCGCACGCTCCTTGCCCGTCGGGGCGCGTATCCGGGGTAGCAGGTCGCGCGGCCGCCGGCTCTCGTCCGGGGAGGATCGCCCGGGATCGCGTGTTTGCGCTGTTCAACTAGCCAGTGCCTAGTTAGGGTCGGCCCATGGTGAGGGACACCTACCACCACGGCGACCTGCGGCGGGTGCTGCTGGCCGAGGCCGTTCGCGCCATCGACGAGGCGGGCCCCGCCGCGCTGAGCCTGCGCGACATCGCCCGGCGCGCCGAGGTCTCGCACGCGGCGCCGACCCACCACTTCGGCGACAAGAAGGGGCTGCTCACGGCCCTGGCGGCGGAGGGCTTCACCGGGCTGGCGGCGGCGCTCGAGGCGTCGTGGGAGCGCGACGGGAGCCGGCTGGAGCTGGGTGTCGCCTATGTCCGCTACGCCGTGGAGCACCGCGCCCACTTTGAAGTGATGTTCCACCCGGACCTGTGCCACGCGACCGACCGCAGCCTGCTCACCGCCCGCCGCCGCGTGACCCGGGCCCTGCACCTCGGCGCGAGCCCGGATGCCGCCGCCGCCGCGAACACCGAGGCCGGCGGGCTGGCCCTCTGGTCGGCCGCCCACGGGCTCGCCACCCTCTGGAACGGCGGCGCGCTGACGGACCACCCGGCCACCCCGGACGACACCGCCCGCGCGGTCATGAGCAAACTGACCTGACGTCCCCGGCGCCGGCTCCGGCCGCGATGCTGTTCCGGCATGACGAGGCTCCGCCCGCGGGCTGGCTGGGACGGCGCCGCTCGCGTTTCGGCATGGCCCCGACGCGTGGCGCTGCGCTGGACACCGCTCGTCCCACCGCGACACTCTGCTCGGTGCGGTGCGGTGCGGTGCGGTGCGGTGCGGTGCGGTGCGGTGCGGTG
>NZ_JAUQWH010000089.1 GCF_030757795.1 Actinoplanes oryzae | reverse complement strand
CTACCGGGCGCGCTCCCCCACTCTCCCAGGTCAAACCCGATGTCTGCGGCTGGGCCGGACCGCGTCGAGAGCCGGACCGGCGCCCACAGTCCGCATCTGGTCTGTACCCGCACGGGTCACGGCTTGGTCGAGACGGTCCGCGAGCTGGTCGAAGTCGTCCTCGAACAGGTCCGCACAGACCATCCATCCTCATGGCTGCCGAGGCGTGCCCGAGTATGCATTGAACCGCCTTGAGCTTTTCAACGGCTACAAGCGGCGGGACTACACGTCTCGATGCCCATCGAAGGCCGCTAGCCTGGTAACCGCCCACCACGTCTACTGACCGGGAACCGGCTGCTCTTCCCACTGCAGGTTGTCGAAAGCGTCGAGCCAGAACCGATGTGCTCCAGTCTCGGTGACAGTAAGCCCGAGGCGATCACGCGCAGGATGTCCCGCGCCGGTCCACTGGTCGTAAGCAGCCTCCACGTCATCCCACAAGCGACGAGGGCCGTACTGTTCCACCCGCACGGTGGCATCCTCGACCACGGCCCAGGACCCGTCGTCGGCGAACAGCCACAATTGCTCCGCGCCATCCTCGGGCGTGAACCCGAGAGCAGTAGCCCCTGGTACCTGAAGCGCGATCCACAGACCTGCGTCAGGTTCATGCAGGACCGAGCTGGCGACGGTGGCGGTGCGGCTCTGGCCCGTCTGCTTAACGGCTGTGCCGAGCCGTCGCGTAGCGATGCCGGCCGAGCGCATCGGCATGAAGCTGGCATAGCTCGGCAGGAAGAACCCTTGTGCCGTCTTGCCGGCGACGTCCAAGCGCACCAGCGGGCCGCCACCGAGGTCACGCCACAGGCTCGCCACGATGCTGCCACCGTCGCGCACCTGGGCTATCCAGGCTGCCGGGATCCGCGGTACGGACACGGTGGCGATCAGCCGGTCGTACGGCGCGCCGCCGGGCCAGCCATGCTCACCGTCTCCGACGATCACCGTCGGCAGGCGGCCGGCATTGACCAGGTGTCGTGCCGCCAGGTCGCTCACCGTCTTGTCGACCTCGACGGTGGTCACGTGGTCGTCGCCCAGGCGGTAGCACAGCAGGGCGGCGTTGTACCCGGTGCCAGTGCCGATTTCCAGCACGAGCTCGGTGCCCTGTAGCTGCAGGGCGTCGAGCATCAGCGCCATCAGGCTCGGTTGCGTCGAGCTCGACGTGGCCTCACCGCGGAGCGGCCACGAATTGGGTTCGGGGCTCACGTGCCCGTCGAGCTGGGTAGCGAGCGTGGTGTCGGAGTAGACCTGCGCCCAGTACCGTTCGTCGGCAGGACCGATCGCCTGCCACTTTCCGTCCGGCAGACGCTCGAAGAACCCGGGAACGAAGAAGTGCCGGGGGACCCGGGCGAACGCCTCGCGCCATGCCGGATCGGACAGGTGCCCGGTGCCCTGCAACTCCTGCACATAGCGGCGTACGTCATCCGCCCGCTGATCCGTCATCACTTGCCCTTCTCGAGTGCGTCAGCCAGCGCCGACGCGATCGGTAGCCCTGTCTCGTCTTCGATCCACGCCCATTGCCCGTTGGGGTTCACCTCCAGAAACACGTACTCCCCGCCAGGAGTCGCGATCAGGTCGAAGGCACCGAACCGCAACCGCAGGCGCCGCAGCACCGTCCGAAGCTTCTCGGCCATATCGGCAGGCAGTTCGTACGGGCTGTAGCGCAAGCTCTGGTAGTCCGATCGCCAATCCGCGCGCCCCTTGTCTGCGTAGGCGTCGATGCGGGCCGCGAAAAGGTGACCATCGACCGCGGTGACGCGCAGCTCGTACGCCTTCGGAATCTGCTGCTGGAACAGGTGCGCGGTGACAGCTATCGAGTCATCCAGCGCGCGCGGGTCGACAGTGCTGGCATAGATGACATCGCCGCTGTCGAGGACGCTCGTCGTGAAAGGCTTGTAGACAACCGGCCCGTAGACATCCGCGAAGGCACGCGCTTCGGCGGGGTCGTTGGTGACCAGCGTGGCCGGCACCCACAACCCGGCAGCCGCAGCCACCGCGAGTTGCAACGGCTTGTGTTCCGCAGCCCTGATGTCATCCGGGTGATTCAGCCACGGCAACACAGACAACACACCCCGCAGCCCAGCAATAGCTTCCCGCCTCACCCATGCCGCTTCCGGCACATCCTCGGGGATAGTGATCGATGTTGGTCGCCGCCACCAGGCGCACGCCACCTCGCCCAGGTTCAAAGTGCGCGCCCCGGTACGCAAGTGCCCGGTCCAGCCGGAGCTGAAGCGGGCACCTAGCGCCATCTCGGCGGGGAACGTCGCCGGGTCACAGCGCACCACCGGCACGTCCCGGCGGTGCAGCTCCATGATCACCGCATCGGCGGTCACGTCGAGATCACCGGTAAAGACTGCTACCGTCCGCCCGCCCACCGCCGGTCAGTCCTCGGTCTGGTCTTGGTCGGAGTCGGCGCCGCCCTTGTTGTCCTGCGTCACTGTGCTGGTGGACGTCCGGCCCGTGGAATGCCGCAACGCGGGCACGGTCACACCGCCGTCCTCGATCATGCTGATCTGCCGATCCGGGTCGAACCGGATCGCTGCCATGTCGACCGGCATCGGCTGAGCCGGAACCGCCTGACGAACACCGAAGGCGAGGGTCATCAGCCTTCCTTTCTGGGAGAGGGCTGCGAATAGAAACAGAAAACGCCGGTCAACGACGAAATTGACATGTACTTCTTCCTGACACGGCATCCGCGCAAGGGAATCTCGCAAGCAGTAGCGCGCTACTCAAATCGCCAACAGAAGCGGGTCTTGACTGACGCGCCGAGCGTTGATCAGCTCGGACCGGCTCGCCCCTGGGTGACGCAACGGCAAGCGCAAGCTCCTCGAAAAGATCGCTACGGCGCTCTCCCTCCGCCAGCACGGCCCAAGCGACTCACACTCCAAGCATCGCCCCGTGGCACTTGAGGTCACATGGACGTCCAAGGTCTTCTGTGCGTCGGCCAGCAGCTGTGCCGCTGACACGGCGTAATACGTGCTCCCTGACATCTCGCCTCCCGGCTGGTGGGGTCGCGGCCCTTTGGGACCTCGCCCCCACCGCTCTACCTAGTCAAACGGCATCTCTTCCCTTTGATGTAGTAACGCTACGATCACCAACGGGAGCACAGAACTGACAACCAGTACGAGTAAAGTCACGAGACCAGCACTTCGGGAGGGGGTCTCATGGCACGCGGAATCGCTACCCTGACTGGCAGTCAGGGTTCACGTACGTCCGGCCTTATCTCGGGCTCCGTACTACGGCTAGCTCGGCAGTCAACCGCAATGACGCAGGAAAGATTCGCCGAAGAACTTGCTGTCGACGTCAGCACGGTTCAGGGATGGGAATCCGGACGTCGTCCGCTCTCCGCCATCAGCGCCGGTGACTTCCTCCGGCTGTGCGGACGCCTGTCCCGGATGGGGGCACCAGCATCGGCGGGGCGTCACCTTCGTGAGGCGGTCGAAGCGGACCAAGTGTTGGCTGTGGGGATCACCGCTGGTGATGCGTGGGTGGAGCCGGATAGTCACCCCTTGGCAGCCAGCGTGCATCGCTGGACAACCACCAACCTGATCTTGTGGCCGATCCTCGGCAAGACTCCACTTCACCTTCAGGAGTTCGTGCCTCGGACTCCCCGACGTGGCCCCGCGCCTGCGCACCCCTCGCTCAGCTACGAAGAGCGCACCCGCTTCCTCGACCATCTGCTCACTGTTGCCGAGCGAGCAAAGCACGCCGACGAGGCTTTGCTTCGTCGTCAGGCCGTCTACCTCCTCGGGTTCGACGGCAGACAAGCTGCGGTCGACTGGCTCAAGACCGAGTGGGCACGCGCCGGCCGGCGCCGGCCACGAAGTGGCAACATCACGGAACTCCTGGAGGCGCGTTCCGCCTCCGTCGCCCTTGCCATGGCGGGCGACAGTACCCACCTGCACGACTTCGTGGACCACATGACTGAGCAGTCCGAAGAGACAGCGAACCTCAACTACTGGGCTTACTGGATCGGAGAACTCAGCGACGAACAGGCAAGCGACTCCTTCATGTTGAGCGCCGACACCCGTTCGTGGACAGGCCACCGGATGCTAGAACACCTCCTACAACGCCTGGACCCCACGTCGGCGCACCTGCCTTTGAACCTTTCGACCCTGCACGCCCTCATGGCCTCGCGTCCCTCCTTGCTGAGCGGCCGGCCGAACACACGTACCTCGATCGCTCAAGTGCTCGATAGGCTTGCCTCCAGCGACACGCTGACACGAACCGGACGAGACCAACTTGCGGGACTCCAGTACGCAATACGTATCGCCAACCGGTGAAGGGGACCACAGATGTCAGAGGATGCCGAAGGACTCGCGAGCTTTGCCTACGAACTCGGCCTGCTGAAGCGCATCCGCCGCTCCGGCTGGTGGCACGCAGGCGTACGCGACCCCGAATCGGTAGCAGAGCACACCATGCGTGCCGCTCAACTGGCCGCTTTGATCGCGGCAGAAGAAGGAGCCGACCCTGCCCGCGCCGCATTTCTAGCGCTCTGGCATGACAGCCAGGAGACACGCACCGGCGATCTACCGCACACAGCATCGCCATATCTCACGAAGCCTGACCCTCGCCAGATCACCGCTGACCAGACGGAAGGAATGCCCGAGCGCTCACGCGAGGTGGTGCGCAGTGCTGTCAACGAATACGAGGCTCGTGAGACTATCGAATCTTTGTGCGCCAAAGATGCAGACAAGCTGGAGATGTTGCTACAAGCCGTCGAGTACCGCGACGCCGGAGTCCAAAGAACCAACGGCTGGATAGAATCAGGCCGCAAAGATCTACATACTGAGACCGGACGTCGCATCGCCGAAGCAGCTCTCAACTTGTCGCCGCTCTCCTGGCGTGACCGCTGAGCGTCGAGCGCTCACAATGAATTAGAGCGCCACAGTGAACGCCCGCCCTGAATCAGGCTGCGCGCTGACGATCAACCGGTCACGCTCGGTCGGCCTTGGAATTTCTCCTCGGGCCGAAGGGCCAGGCAGGCAGGTCCGCCGCGGCAGCCGGCGCTCGCGGGCAGACGAAGGCGTGCGCGGCGGTTCTGCGAGAGCGCGTTGCCTAACGACACCGGCTCCCGCCGCCCAGAACCGCACACTCACTTGCCGCCAGATGCCCCTAAGCGGGCCCAGTCTGACACGATCCGCTGCCCGCGGCCGGGGCAGCTCGGGGACGCGAACTGCCCCGGCCTGGGTCTCACCACTCCGTGCACTCCGGGTCCGGCGGGAACGGCGCCGTGTCGGGGCGCAGGCGGGCCAGTCGTGCAGCGTGCCTTTCCACCAGGCCGTGGTCGCGGCGCCGGCGGCGTTGCGCCCGTTCCTCGGCCACTGCGGCCTTCTTGCGGGCGCTTGCCGCGACGCGCTGCCGCAGCTGCTCGCGCCACTCCGCATACTCCGTGCTGAACTGCCCCTCGTCACCCATGCCCCATGGTCCCGCCCGGGTACGACACTTTCCGGCCCGCCGACGGCCACAAGGGACCTCTACTTCCGGTTGTAGAGCCGCATCGTCAGGGGGCCGAAGATGGCGATCAGGACGGCCGACGCCGCCAGGACCCACATGACCTCGCCCATGTCGGTGGTGCCGGCCATGACCGAGCGGACCGCCGCCACGAGGTGGGTGATCGGGTTGACCTTGACGAAGGCCTGGAGCCAGCCCGGCATCGTGCCCGGGTCGACGAACACGTTGCTGAGGAAGGTCAGTGGGAAGAGCACCAGCATGCTGACGCCCATGACCGACTTCTCGGAGCGCAGGAACAGACCGAACATGGTCCAGATCCAGGAGAACGCGAACGAGAAGACGACCAGCAGGCCCACGCCGGCCAGGACGCCCGGGAAGCCGCCGCCCGGGCGGAAGCCGAGGATCAGGCCGACCAGCATGATGGTGGTGGCCGCCAGGATATAGCGCAGGACGTCGCCGAAGATCATGCCGACGAGGGCCGCGGGGCGCCAGACCGGCAGGGAGCGGAAGCGGTCGAAGACGCCCTTCTCGATGTCTGTGTTCAGGCCGACGCCCGTGTACATGGTGATCATCACGACGCTGGTCACCATGATGCCCGGCAGCAGGAACTGCAGGTAGTCCCTGGTGGATCCGGCCAGTGCACCGCCGAAGAGGTACGTGAACATCAGCGTCATGATGATCGGGAACGCGGTGACGTCGAAGAGCTGCTCGGGGACGTGCTTGATCTTCAGCATCGCCCGCCAGCCGAAGGTGAACGACGCCGCGAGCGCGCCGGGGCGCGCCGGGCGGTCCTGACGGGTGAGGACGGCGGCGAGCGTCTCGGCGGACGGGGTCGCCAGGTCGGCCGGCGCCGGGGTTGTCGTGGTCATGCCGCTCCTCCTGAGAATCCGTCCTGGGTGGACCCGGCGAGCGCCGGGGTGGGCCCGGTGAGGGCGAGGAAGACCTCGTCGAGGCTGGGCTGGCCCAGCGAGAAGTCGTCGACCACGATGCCCGCGGCGGCGAGCCCGGCGAGGGCCTGGGCGGCTTGCTGGGCCGCGCCTTGCTCGGAGCCGGCACCGTCCACGCGCACGGTCAGCGCCACGGGATCCGACTCCAGCTGCACGGGGGCGTCGAGAGCCTCGCCGAGCAGGCGCTCCGCCTCCGGGCGCCGGTCGGCGTCGCGGAGCCGTACGTGAACCGTCCCCGCACCGATCGACGACTTGAGCGATCCGGGCGTGCCCTCGGCGATCACCCGGCCATGATCGATGACCGCGATGCGGGCCGCGAGGCGGTCGGCCTCGTCGAGGTATTGGGTCGTCAGCAACACCGTGGTGCCGTTGGCGACGACGGCTCGGACGATGTCCCACACCTGGTTGCGGCTGCGAGGGTCGAGGCCGGTCGTCGGCTCGTCGAGGAAGAGCAGGTCGGGGGTGTTGAGGATGCTCGCCGCGATGTCGATGCGCCGGCGCATGCCGCCGGAATACTTCTTCACCTGGCGGCCGGCGGCCTCGGTCAGTCCGAAGGCCTCGAGCAGCTGGGCCGCCCGGGCGCGGGCGGCACGCCGGTCGTGGCCGAGCAGGCGGGCGAGCAGCACCAGATTCTCGGTGCCGGTGAGATCCTCGTCCACCGAGGCGTATTGACCGGTCAGGCTGACGCGGCTGCGCACGGCGTCGGCCTCGCGCACGACGTCGTGGCCGAACACCCGCGCCGCGCCGCCGTCGGGTCGCAGCAGGGTGGCAAGCATGCGGACGACTGTGGTCTTGCCGGCGCCGTTGGGGCCGAGCAGCCCGTAGACGGTGCCTTGGGGAACGGTGAGGTCGACCCCGTCGACCGCGCGGTTGTCCCCGAAAGTCTTGACGAGACCCGAGGTCTCGATGGCCGGTGCGCTCATGACTCACGTCCTTGGCTGGGCATGCCTCGCATCGTGCCGCGACAGTGTGACATTTTCGCAGGTGATCACGGGTCACCCATACTGTCCGTTTCCTAACCGCTACCGCCCTGTCAGGCTTTTCACAGGCGGAGGGAGTCGCATGCTGCGCGCCGTGGGAGTCCGCATCGGCTGGGCCGATCTGCCCAGGCACATCCGGGCGAGGGTCGAGGCGGCGCTCGGTGGTCCGGTCGCCTCGGCCCGGTCGCAGCACGGCGGCTTCTCTCCTGGGACAGCCGATCGGGTGATGACACGGGACGGCCGGCGCGCCTTCGTCAAGGCCGTCAGCACCGGGCTCAACCCCACCTCGGTGGCGATGGCCAGGCGCGAGGCCCGGGTGACCTCGCTCATGCCACCGGGCGCGCCGGTGCCCCGGCTGCTGGACGCCTTCGAGGACGACACGGACGGCGAGACCTGGATGGTCATGGTGCTGGAGGACATCGAGGGCCGGCATCCCCACACCCCCTGGACGGCGGACGAGGTGGACGCAGTCCTGCGGGCGCTGCGCGAGCTGGAGCTGCAGCTCACACCGTCGCCCATGCCCGGTCTCGATCGGGCCGGGGACAGGCTCGCGCCGCAATTCGCCGGGTGGGACCTGCTGGCCGCCGAGCCGATGACGGACCTGCACCCGTGGGCCCGCGCGCACCTCGACGAACTCCGCGCGGCGGCACAGCGCGGCCTGGCGGTGCTGCGGACCGGTGCGACGGTCGCGCACTGCGACCTGCGGGCCGACAACCTTCTCGTACGGCCGGACGGGCGCGTCGTGGTCGTCGACTGGCCGGCGGCTTCGGTGGCCCCGGCGTGGCTCGACCGTCTGCAGCTGGCGATGGACGTGACGGCACACGGCGGCGACGGTGACGCCCTGATCAGTGACATCGACCCCGGGCACGCCGTCGACGTGTGGGCAGGATTCACCGGATATCTGCTGGAGCGCTCGCGGCATCCCTCCCCGGGCATCCCCTTCGTCCGGGACTTCCAGCGGGCGCTGGCCGACGCGTTGCTTCCTTGGCTGACGGATCGCATGGGTCGATGAGACCAGGACCGGGGCCCGGTCCGCACCGGACCAAAGATGGTGGTCGGCACCCTCTTTAGTAGGTTGCCGGAGCCCTCCTCGGCGAGCAACCATCTCCGCAGGTCATCCGACGGGCTGACCGGCAGCTGGGACCTCCGGCACACGATGCGGGTCCGGGCGATCCAGGGCATTAGTCTGGAACGCCTGCGACACACGGGCTTCGGCGTGGCGGCCCGGACGATCCTTCCCCGACACGAAACGGATTGTGATGATCGACCAAGCCAAGGTGCGAGTTCTGCTGCTCGAGAGCATCCACCCCGACGCGGTGTCCCGGCTCGAGGCAGAGGGTTACCAGGTCGAGTCCGTCCGCAACGCCCTCGACGAGGCGGAGCTCATCGAGCGCATCCCGGGCGTCCACCTGCTCGGCATCCGGTCCAAGACCCAGGTCACGGCCAAGGTGCTCGAGGCCGCGGACAGCCTCGTCGCGATCGGCGCCTTCTGCATCGGCACCGACCAGATCGACCTCGCCACCGCCTCGCGGGCCGGTGTCGCCGTCTTCAACGCGCCGTTCTCCAACACCCGCTCGGTCGTCGAGCTCGCCCTCGCCGAGATCATCGCGATGACCCGGCGGCTGACCGAGAAGAACGACCTGATGCACCAGGGCGTCTGGGACAAGGCCGCCAACGGCAGCCACGAGGTCCGCGGCCGCAAGCTGGGCATCGTCGGCTACGGCAACATCGGCACCCAGCTGTCGGTGCTGGCGGAGAACCTCGGCATGCACGTGCTCTTCTACGACACCGCCGACAAGCTGGCGCTCGGCAACGCCCAGCGCTGCGCGACCCTCGACGAGCTCCTCGAGCAGGCCGACGTGGTCACCCTGCACGTCGACGGGCGGCCGGGCAACGCCGGCTTCTTCGGCGCCGAGCAGCTGGCGAAGATGAAGCCGGGCGCGATCTTCCTCAACCTCTCCCGCGGCATCGTGGTCGACCACGTCGACCTGCGCAACGCCCTGACCAGCGGGCACATCGCGGGCGCGGCGGTCGACGTGTTCCCCCAGGAGCCGAAGGGCCGCGGCGACGAGTTCGTCTCCGAGCTGCGCGGGCTGCCCAACGTCATCCTGACCCCGCACATCGGCGGCTCCACCGAGGAGGCGCAGGCGGACATCGGCGACTTCGTGGCGAACAAGCTGACGCACTTCGTGCAGGAGGGCAACACGACGCTGAGCGTCAACCTGCCCAGCATCGCGCTGCCGGCGCAGTCCGACATGAGCCGCATCGTCCACGTGCACGTCAACATGCCCGGCGTGCTCGCCCAGGTCAACAGCATCCTCGCCGAGCACCAGGTGAACGTCGAGGGCCAGATGCTGAGCACCCGCGGGGAGTACGGCTACCTGATCACCGACATCAGCGGCAGCTACAGCGCCGACGTGCTCGACAAGCTGCGCGGCATGAGCCAGACCGTCCGGCTCCGCGTCCTCTCGTAGGCGACAGCGCGTCCTGCGCCGCGGACGGCGCCCGGCAAAGCAAGGCCCTGGGCCACCGGGGCGGCGACGGCCCGGCTTCACGCCCTCCCGCGCAGGACGCGCCCGCCACGACCGCTCGCCCGTCACGAGCAGGCACGACAAATCGCGTCCCGGCGCGCGAGAGCACACAGCACACGCACCGCGCGCCCTCCATGACCGCTCGCCCGTCACGAACACGCACGACAATCCGCGCCTCACGGCGCGCGAGAGCACAACACACGCACCACGTAAGGACGCGGGCAACTGACAACAGGACGCGCGCCGGCGAGCGCCGAGCGGTCAGCAGGAGGGCCGCCCGACGAAGGCAAACGCCTGGTCAGTCGCGCGTCGCCACGGTCAGCAGCGTCACCCGCGACTCGGCCTCGACGTCGAAGCGGTCGTCGGTGGCCCAGTCCTTCGGCGTGAGGGTCGAACCGGGAGCGATGTCCTTCAACGTCCGCGAGCCGGCCGCCACGGTCTGCGCGCCGCCCTTGACCTTGACCCGCACCGGGTTGCCCTCGGGCGACGTCATGGCGAGCTGGTCGACCGCCCCGGTGACCTTGACCGGGATCGTGCCGGCCGCCTCCGGCAGCTGGACCGTGGTGGTCTGCGCGGCCCCGGCGAAGTCGATGGCGGCAATGCGGCCGTCCTCGAGGTTGAGGATCTGCTCCTCGGCGCCGGCGGAGAAGAGCAGGCTCCACGTGACCTTGGTCGACAGCGTCACCTCGACCTCCCCGGTCCCGGGCGTGTCGGGATCCTCGGCGGCGAGGCTCAGCTGCACCTTGTCGTCGGTGAGCACCGGCTCCGGCACCATGCCCGACTCCTCGGCGGTGGTCATCCGGTAGAGGCTGTCCCCGATGTCGGCACTGCGCACGGTTACCTTCCTGGCGCCGCTGATCATCTCGAAGGTCGCCTTCTTCCGGCCGTCGATGGCCGCGAAGACCGTACGCGGCGGAGTCTTCTGGTCGGCCGAGCCCAGCTCCAGCACCGACGTGAGCCCGCCGCCCGGGTCGGAGAAGTAGCTGACGGCCGCAACGCCGCCGCCGAAGAGCACCGCGGCGGTCAGGCCGAGCCCGGCGACCATGACGCCCCGATTGCGCCGGGGCGGCGCGGGCGGCGGCGCGGCGCGGTGCGGACGGATCTCGTGCGCATGCTCACCGACCAGGTCACCGATGTGCTCGTCGCCGGGCAGACGGAACTCGCGCTGCTGATCCGCGCTGTGATGCCGCCCCCCTCGTACGGCGCTGTGGGCACCCGTGGGCTCCGGCGGCATCCCGGCCCCGGACACCGGCTCGTCCTCACGCCAGTTGCCGCTGATCGGGCCCGCGGTGAAGCCGAACGCCGTACGCCCGTTCGTCGCGGGCGGCGCCGGGCCGAACGCCGGCTCGGGCCGGTGCTGCGGAGCGCGCTCGGCCTCCCAGAGGTCCCGTGGCTCCCCTACCGGCGCGGCCTGACTGTCCACAGTCGTCCAGTCCGTGCCCGCTGCCGGATCGGGCGTCGCGAAGGCGTTCCAGCTGCCCGTGTCGGCCTCCTGCCCACCGGGCCTCCGGCGCGGCAGCTCACCCCCGCCCTGAGCGCCGGTGTCCGGAAAGTCGGAAGCTGCAGGCGGTCGCCGGAGCGGTGCGGCAGGGCCGGGACGACGGTAGAGCGAGGCGTCGTCCGAGAGTCCGTCCGCGACCGCAACGGACACATCGGACAGGTCGCCGAGTCGACGTTCCACGCGAAGTCCTCCAGCTCGCGCCGGCGCCCACGAGGATCGAAGGCGCTCCACCCAGAGGTACGGATTCGCGGGCGTTGCGGATGAGTGCAGACGTGAATTACTCTCCGTTATTCCCGTCCGGCTTGAGCAGGCCACGGCGGGTAGCCACGGCGACCGCCTCGAGCTGACTGTGGGCGCCGAGTTTTCCCAGCACAGCCTTCACATAGCCACGACAGGTGTGGACGCTGATGCCGAGCCGGCGGGCGATCGCGCGCGGATCCAGGCCCGATCCCATCAGTACGAGCACCTCGTGCTCACGCGCAGTAAGGCCCCCTGCTCGCGGCCCCACGACCGGGGTGGTGCTCCGCAGCAGCCGGGCGAGGATGTCCGTGGAGACAGTCATGCCTCCCCCGTGCGCCGTGCGGATCGCGTTCAGCACGTCGCCCAGCGGCCCGTTCTTGGACAGGAAGCCCGACGCGCCGGCCGCGGTCGCGCGCCCCACCAGGGCGGACTCGTTGTTGGCGGTCAGCACCACGAAACGCGTGTCGGGCAGGCGATGACGCAGCAGCTCGGCCACCGCGATGCCGTCCGCGTCGGGAAGATCCGGATCAAGCAGCACCACGTTGGGGCGCAGCTCCTGCACCATGCGAATGGCCTGCTCACCGGTGCGGGCATGACCGATGTAGGACAGCTCCGGCTGCCCGGTCAGTGCCACCCCGAGCAACTCGGCGAACGTCTGGTGCCCGTCCACCACGAGCACCGTGATCGCCTCGCTCACCATTCACGCCTCCTGATCCGCCGGCGCTGGAAGTTTATGGGTCCTCCGCGCGAAGCCAAGGCGTACGGACAGTCTGACAGCTGCCCCGTGCGACGCCGAGCCGTCTGACCGCCTGCCGGGCGGATGGA
The DNA here is from genome assembly GCF_030757795.1 of Actinoplanes oryzae. GTDB lineage: Bacteria > Actinomycetota > Actinomycetes > Mycobacteriales > Micromonosporaceae > Actinoplanes. The sequence continues at coordinate 23,013 of NZ_JAUQWH010000089.1, read as the reverse complement.
ACCGCAAGGACCGTACACCTCATATCTTCGGTGGACCTCACCCCTTGCTTTCGGGGGCCGCGTTCACCATCGCGGGGGCTTGTCGTGCGACTGTCCCCCGGCGAGGGTGTCAGGTCATGTACGAGATCCAGCTCTTCGGCCGGCTCGAGGTGCGGACCCGTGGCGTACGCCTCACGGGTGACGACCTCGGCGGCGCGCGCGCCCGGCACATCCTCGCCCTCCTCGCCCTGCACGACGGCCTGCGCACGACGGAGCTGACGGATCTGCTCTGGCCGGGCACCCCGCCGGCCGATCACGGGGCCATTGTGGAGGGCGAGATGTCGCTTCTGCGGCACCAGCTCGATCCCGCCATGACGGGCGACTCCGTGATTGCCGGGAGCAACGGGAGGTACGCCCTCGTGGCGGAGCGCGTCCGAGTGGACGTGGCCCGCTTCGACGAGCTGCTGGCTGCCGCCGCCGGGCGTACGGCCGGCCGCGCACTGCCTCCCCTGATCGCCGCCGCCGCCCTGGCCGGCCGCCCCCTGCTCGAAGATGTCGCCGCGCCGCGATGGGCCGCCGAGGCGCGCGCCCGTTACCGGGCCCGGCTCGTCACGGCACTGCTCGAAGCCGGCGGACATGCCCTGACGGTCGGCGACGCCCGAAATGCCCTCCACCTGGCCGGCCGCGCCCTGGTCCTGGACCCCGGCGCCGCGCTGGCTCACACCATTCGGGGCGCCGCGCGCCAAGCACTCACGCCGAGCCCCGTGGCGCGCCTCACCGCCTGAGCCGCCATTCACCGAAACGGCGACGCCCGAATTGCCGGGAGTTTTCCACAGGCCCATGCCATCCGGCGGCAGGCGACCATCCGGACGGCCCAGAATCGTCGGGTGCAAACGACCCTGCTGCCCGTACCCCTCGTCCCGGAGATCTCCCTGCACCTCGCCGACGCCCGCACCGGGTTGTTCGACGGCTCGCAGGGAGAGTTCCGCAGCGATGTCGCGCCACCGTTCTGGGCCTTCGCGTGGGCCGGCGGGCAGGCGCTCGCCCGCTATGTCCTCGACAACCCGCACGTGGTGGCCGGCCGTCGCGTCGTCGACGTGGCGACCGGCTCCGGCATAGCCGCAATCGCGGCGGCCCGCGCCGGCGCAGCCGAGGTCGAGGCCTTCGACGTGAGCCCCGAGGCCGTCGAGGCGGTCCGGCGCAACGCCGCCGCCAACGCGGTGTCCGTCGAAGCCCGCGTGGCCGAGGTCACCGGCGACGCATCTCCCCTGCCGGGCGGGGCCGACGTGGTGCTGGCCGGCGACGTCTTCTACATGGGCAGCGTGGCCGAGCGGATGACGGCGGCGCTGCGCCGAGCCGCCCGGACGGCCTCGGTGCTGGTCGGGGACCCAGGTCGGGGCTACCTCCCGGAGCGGCTGTTCGTGCGTCGCGCGGAATATGCGGTCCCCGTACCCCGGGCGCTGGAGGAAATCGAGACGCTCATCACGGGCGTCTGGGAGATGCGTTCATCAACCAACAAGTTGTAAGCTGCAAACAACTGAGAGGAAGAGGTCGCGTGCCGAAGCCGGACACCAGAGACGCCATCGGGCAGCTCTCCGACGAAGTTCTGCGGTTCGTCCGCCTGGGCGCCCGCGCCAAAGGCATGCTCAACACTGCGGAGTTCGGTGCCGAGTTCTCCGCGCTGATGCTGTTGTTCCCCTTGTGCCACCACGGTCCGATGCGGGTCACGGACCTCGCGGAGCTCAAGGGGGCCGACCCGTCCACCATCAGCCGGCAGGCCGCCCAGCTGGTCAAAGCCGGCCTCGTCCGGCGCGAGGCGGACCCCGGCGACGGGCGCGCTTCCCGGCTGGCGGCGACCGAGCACGGCTGGGCGGCACAGGCCCGGCTGCGCGCCGCCCGGCAGGAAATGCTGATCCGAGCGCTGGAGGACTGGCCCGCGGACCGCGTCCGTGTCTTCACCGACCTCTTCGAAGAATTCAACAGCTCCGTCGAGGCGCTTCTGCGCTCCGACGCCGCCCCACCAGCACGGGAGACCGCGTGAGCAACCCCACCGAGACCGCACCGGCGTCAGCCGGGCCGGGCGCCGGGGCCCCCAAGGCCGCGACCTCGGCCGAATTCACCCACCGCCAGATCATCACGATTCTGGTGGGCCTGATGATGGGCATGTTCCTGGCCGCCCTGGACCAGACCATCATGGCCACGGCCACGCGCACCATCGCCGACGACCTCAACGGCTTCAACCTGCAGGCCTGGGCCACCACGGCCTTCCTCATCACGTCGACGATCTCCACGCCGCTCTACGGCAAGCTCTCCGACATCTACGGGCGCCGGCCGTTCTTCCTGTTCGCGATCGGCATCTTCATCGTCGGCTCGTTCCTGTGCGGCCTCTCGCAGAACATGTACGAGCTGGCGGCCTTCCGCGCCATCCAGGGCATCGGCGCCGGCGGTCTCATGTCGCTGGCGCTCGCCATCATCGGTGACATCGTGCCGCCCCGCGAGCGCGCCAAGTACCAGGGCCTCTTCCTGGCCGTCTTCGGCACCGCGAGCGTCATCGGCCCGATCCTGGGCGGCTTCTTCGCGGGCGCCGACAACATCCTCTGGGTCGATGGCTGGCGCTGGGTGTTCTACATCAACGTGCCCATCGGCATCGCCGCCATGGTGGTCGTCGCACGGGTCCTGCACCTGCCGCACCAGCGCACCGACCACCGCATCGACTGGCCGGGCGCCCTCACCCTGATCATCGGCCTGGTGCCGCTGCTGACGGTCGCCGAGCAGGGCCGTGACTGGGGCTGGGGCTCCGGGCGCGCGATCGCCTGCTACGTCATCGGCGTGGTCGGCCTGATCGGCTTCGTCCTCGCCGAGCGCGCTTACAAGGACGAGGCGCTCCTGCCGCTGAAGCTGTTCAGCAACCGTACGGTGGCCGTCGGCGCGACCTCCAGCACGATCCTCGGCATGGCGATGTTCGGCGGCCTCATGACCGTCCCGCTCTACCTGCAGATCGTCAAGGGCAGCTCCCCCACCGTCGCCGGCCTGCAGATGATCCCGATGGTCGCGGGCATCATGGCCGGCTCGATCACCTCGGGTCAGCTCATCGCCCGCACCGGCCGCTACCGGATCTTCCCGATCATCGGCAGCGTCCTCATGACGGCGGCGCTGGGCCTGTTCGCGCTGATCGGCGCGGACACCCCGCTCTGGCAGACCATGCTGATCATGGCGCTCATGGGCCTCGGCCTGGGCGGCAACATGCAGCCGATGATCACCGCCGTGCAGAACGCCGTCTCGCCCCGCCAGATCGGCGTGGCGACGAGCTCGGTGACGTTCTTCCGGTCGATGGGCGGCACGCTCGGCACCGCGGTCTTCCTCTCGGTGCTGTTCAACGTGCTCCCCGGCAAGATCAGCAGCGCCTTCACCACGGCGCAGTCGACGCCCGAGTTCCAGCAGGCCCTGCGGGCCGATCCGAGCCAGGCGCAGACGCTGCAGCAGGCGACGGGCGGCTCCGCCCTGGACGACACGTCCTTCCTGAGCCGGCTCTCCGACGTCGTCGCCCACCCGTTCAAGGTCGGCTTCTCCGACGGCATCCAGGTCGTCTTCCTCCTGGCGCTAGCCGTCATGATCGTCGGCCTGATCGTGGTGTTCTTCCTGCCGGAGATCCCGCTCTCCCAGCGCTCGGCCCAGCAGCAGCGCGCCGACGACGCGGCCGCCGCGGGCAACAGCGACGGCGTCCCCGGCGAAGTGGGAGCCGGCCCGGCGGCGGCGACCCACACCGCGCATTGACCGCACGCCACGCGCTCTGAGGAAAACGGGGCCGGTCCCGGTTCGCGACACCGCGAGCCGAGGCCGGCCCCGCGCCATGAGGACAACGCTCCAGCCCAGAACTCCGCTGCGGTGACATCAGGCCCCGACGAGCCGGATCGCCAGTTTCTCAGGATGCGCTCGTAGGGTGGGCCCATGGCAGTTGTGAAGATCAACGCGATCGACGTTCCCGACGGCGCCGGGCCCGAGCTGGAGAAGCGCTTCGCCGCGCGGCAGGGCGCCGTGGAGAACGCCCAGGGGTTCCTCGGCTTCGAGTTGCTGCGGCCGGTCGGCGGCGAGAGCCGGTACTTCGTCTACACCAAGTGGGAGACGGAGGAGGACTTTCAGGCCTGGTCGGCCGGGCAGGGACGGGCGGCCCACGCCGGCGAGCGGGCCCGGCCGGTGGCCGGCGGCGCCAGCCTGCTCGAGTTCGAGGTCGTGCAGGAAGTCTCGAAGTAGGCGCGTGCCGGGCGGCGATCCGCCCGGCACCACTCCGCTCTCAAGGCCGCGCGGTCGGGCGCCCGCGGGAATGCGCCCGTCAGGACTCCGCGTTGCGGGCAGCCGCGGCGATCAGGCGTTCCGCGACCGCCTCGCGCGGCAGACCGAGACGCTGCGAGGTGTCGCGCAGGACGTCGTAGGCCTCGTGGACGCCGCAGCCGCGCTGGGCGATGATGACGCCGGCCGCACGGTCGACGATCGCCCCCTCGTGCAGGCTCTCCCGGCGCTGGATCTCGCCCAGGAGCACCTCCGCCTGGTTGACCAGGGCCATCGCCGTGAGCAGGTGCTCCGGGTCGATACCGCCGTGCCGTTCCGTGAAGAAGCTGACCGAGCCGACAGCCGAGCGCTGGACGTCGAGCGGGATCGAGGCGACGCCGCGGACCCCCTCGGTGCTCGCACACTCCGCGAGGTGCGGCCAGCGGGCGTCGCCGGGCAGGTCGGTGGCGGTGACCACGGCACGGGTGCGGGCCGCTTCCAGGGCGGGACCGTTGCCGGAGGCGTACTGGGCATCGTCCAGGGCCTGGGCCTGCGGCCCGGAGGTGGCCAGCGCGGGCGGGCCACCCTCGCCGATCAGGGCGACCGAGCAACGCAGCGTGCCCGGCACCGCCCGGGCGCCGAAGTCCGCGAGCCGGTCCAGCGCGTGCGTCATGTCGTCGGCGCCGAGCAGCCGGGACGTCAGCTCGTGCAGCAACCCCGCGATCTCGACGGGGTGCGGGTCGTCCGGTGGCGCCGCTCCGGCCTCACCACCCGGGACGGTCGCCGCCAGGGTGGCGCCTCCGGTGAAGGTCACGGAGGGAGGCGCAGGGACCGGCGGACCCACCCGGCTGGTGACAGTCAGGTGAGCCGGGGTGGGCGGAGTGGCGCCGGTGGCCGCGATCGTGCGTCGCGGCGCCGATCGCCGCCCGGTGCTCCGCTGCGGGGCAGACATTTGGCCGATATTGCCATGGTCGTCGGCAAACACGAAAGTGGTGTCCTCTATCGGGTGCCGTCCCCGGGCGTAACCGTCTGGTCCGCCGTGCGATGTTCCAGGAATGTGCCCGGGGCGGCGCCGGGTGCGTCCTCACGTTCGTCCGACTCGGCCAGGATGGCCGCGGCCTGCGCCGTAGGGTCGGCGGTGCCGGTGGCGGCCTCCTCGGGCAGCAGGTCGGCGGCCCGCTGCTGCACGCGATCGTCTGTCATGCGAACACATGTACCCGGACGCGCCGGGGATAAAAGCGGGGGATAAAGCCGCCGCCCCCGGGACAGGACCCGGGGGCGGCGTAGGTAGGTGTCGGTGTGCAGGTCGCCTCGCGGCGAGTGGCGCAACACGGCTCCAGCCGAACGGTATTCCGTGAAGGCTTTATGGTGAGGCCCGGGGACACTGGGCACACCGACACCTGTTCTCAACGGTCGGCACGGCCCAGCCATTCCGAGAGCAATTGTGACCTGGACCACACCGGAGCCGCTCGTTTGCGGGCCGCCGGGCGGGGTACCCCGCCCGGCGTGAATCCGGACAATGCGAAACTTCTCGACGCCTACCTCGACGACGCCTACTCCGCCCAGGAGCGGCTGAGCAGCGCCGACCTGCAGCGCGGCGCGATCGCCGCCGACCTGCCGGCCGAGGTGCTCACCGTGGTCGACTCCCTCCCCGAGGGCGAGTACGCCCAGGACGAGGCCGCCGAAGCCCTACGCGCCCTGGACTCGTGAGGGCACGAACTCGTAGCCGTTCAGCTCCGGCTTCTCGTCGTCCTCCGAGTCCTCCTGCGCCGGCGAGCCCTCCGCGGCCTCCTTGGCCATCGAGTAGGCCATCTGCAGGAAGTCCGACGCCGCCACGGCCGTGAACGTCATGGCCGCCAGCCGGGTGAACCGGGGCGCGAAGACCAGCCCGCTGGTCAGGACGGTGGCCACCCACACGGCGAGGCAGAAGGGGCAGCTGACCAGCTCACCGATCGAGTGGCGCAGCGTGCTGCCCTCGTCGCGTACCTCCTCGTTGAGCTCGCCGCTCCCCGCCGGCTCGGAATAGCGGGTGAACGGCGCGCGCAGCGGGCTGGTGATCGAGTCCTTGGCAATGAGCCGGCTCAGCTTGTGCGTGGCGATCGAGATCAGCACCACGTCCGCGGTGGCGGGGCGCTCGGGCAGCTGACGGCCGGTGAGCCGCGCGGTCGCCGCCACGGTCGCCGCGAGCGCCCCGAAGGCACCCATCGTCGCCGCGTAGCCGTCCAGCGGCCGGTGCTCGTGCGGGGCGTACTGCCGGCGCAGCCGGTCCAGCCGGTCGCGAACAGTGGAGATCATCGGGGGGAACACCTCTCAGACGTGCTGGGTCAGCCGGTGCGGGTCGACCTCGCGGCCGGGGTGCCGGGCCAGGTACTCCGTCTCCAGCTCCGCAGTGCGGCGCAGGTGGGTGGAGAGCGCGGCCTCGGGGGCGTGCCGCAGGGTGTCCAGCCGGGTCCGGTGCAGGCTGCCGAGCTCGCGGATCAGGTCCTCGTCTGCCAGGCCGGCCGGGTCGATGCCGGTCTCGGTGCCGACAGCACCGTCAGCGTCGTCACGCATGGTCGCTCCCTTCTGCCAAGGCCCGGTACGAATCGGGCGCCTGCCCAGAACGCTTGCCCGCGCGGTCAGGCGTCAAACCCGCGCCGGTACCCTCGACGACATGAAAGGGCTGTGGACCCCGGCGTGGATCGCGCGTCACGTGGTCGCGGTCGCCCTCGTGGCCGGCTTCCTCGGGCTGGGCTGGTGGCAGTTCACCCGCGCCTCCGACGGCAACACGCTGAGCTGGGGCTATACGTTCGAGTGGCCGGTCTTCGCCCTGTTCGTGGTCTTCCTGTGGTTCCGCGAGGTCCAGCAGGAGCTGCGGGCCGGCAAGCCGCCGGCCGCCGGGGAGGCTTCCGAGGAGCCCGCCGTCGAGTCCGAGCGGGACGCCGACGCTCCCGTGACGCTGGGCCGGCCGGTGCGCGTCCAGGCCGCGAAGCCCGCCGTGGCCGACGACGACCCGGAGCTCGCCGCCTACAACGACTATCTGGCGTGGCTGAACGCCCACCCCGGAGCGCGGCCGGGCGACTATCCCGGCCGACCCCCCACCGGCACCAAGCAGTAAGGACACAGACCGTGCAGGGAGCCCTCACCCGTTACCGGATCATCGCCTGGATCGTCGGCGTGATCCTCATCGTGCTCGTCCTGGTGGGCATGCCGCTCAAGTACCTCGGCGACAACGACACGGTCGTCGCCGCGGTCGGCCCGATCCACGGCTTCCTCTACATGGTCTACCTCGTCGCGGCCTTCGACCTGAGCCGCCGGGCGGGGTGGCCGCTGGGCCGGATGCTGCTCGTGATGCTCGCCGGCACGATTCCGTTCTTCTCGTTCTGGGCCGAACGGACAGTCACGCACAAGTGGGCCGCCCCGGCGGTGGCAGGCGCCCGCGATTAGGCCTATAAAGAAAGTGACGCTGCGGAATCAGCGAACAGCATTCCGTTATCGGGATCATTCGCATAAATGTGATAATCCGCCCAGATCCCTTTCGGCCCCTTGTCAAAATTGTGATCGCCGATAAGTTGATGCGGTTGGTCCGGTCCCCAGCCACGCCGGAGAAGGTGGCGCCGGCCAACGCCGCCGAATCGTCACTCTCAGCGCCCGGGATCGAAGCGGATACGCCGGGTGACGAACCGGGGAACCAACCGAGGCAGCACCGGGGTGAATCCGCGTCAGCGGTAGGGCCTTCTTCCGCCCGAATCCGTCAGCTAACCCGGTAGGCGGCGCAGTGGAAGAGAGGCCATGCACCGTTGCCACGCCCCCGGATGAGGCTACGCACCCTGGTGGTCACCGCCCTCGCGGTCGCCATCACCGGCTCCTTCGCCCCGGCCGCGCACGCCGAGCCGTCGACGGAGGAGCTGACCAAGAAGATCGACAAGGCGTCCGACCAGCTTGAGGACGTCGTTGAGTCGTACAACAAGATGCGCATCGCCCTGGCCAAGACCAAGGCCGACGAGAAGAAGCTCGCCGAGTCGATGGGTCCCGCCAAGGCCAAGATGGACGCTGCCGCCAAGCAGATGAGTTCCATCGCCTCCAATGCGTACAAGACCGGCAAGGTCGGCACGATGAACGTCGTGCTCGGCGACAGTGACGACCTGATCGAGCGCATGAGCCTGCTCGAGCAGCTGCAGCGCAGCCAGCAGCAGGACATCGACACGTACGCGGCGGCCACCAAGGACGTCACCGACCGCCAGGCCGCGCTCAAGGTCACCCAGGACAAGCAGGCCGCGCAGGTCAAGGAGCTGGGCGACCGCAAGAAGAAGATCGAGGGCGACCTCGACAAGCTGTACGCCATGCGCACCGCCGCCTACGGCAAGGCGGAGGAAGAGGGCGAGAAGTACACGGGCGACATCCCGAACATCTCGGGTGCCGCCGGTGAGGCCGTCGCCTTCGCGTACAAGCAGATCGGCGACAGCTACGTCTTCGGCGCCTCCGGCCCCAACTCCTGGGACTGCTCGGGCCTGACCTCGGGCGCGTGGGCCGCCGCCGGCGTCTCGCTGCCGCACAACGCGGCGGCACAGTACAGCGCGACCACGAGAATCAGCCGATCCCAGCTCCAGGCGGGTGACCTGGTCTTCTATCGCAGCAACGCGCACGTCGGCATCTATGTCGGAGGCGGCCAGATCATCGACGCCTCCCGGCCGGGTCAGCCGGTCAAGAAGCGCACGATCGACATCATGACGCCCAACGGCTACGGCCGCGTGTCCTGAGTCACGCACGGAAGAGGCCGGCCCCGCGGTGAGCGGGTGCCGGCCTTTTTCATTCACGATCAAAAGATGGATGTCGCAGCGGGGTGGTGCGTACAGACCGTCGCTCACGCCGAGGGCCCGGCGCGGCTGCGCTGGCCGCTGACGCGTCCAGAACGCGCACCCCCACCGGGCGACGTGCGTAAGTGGTTGCGCCCAAAAGCCCAAAACCCAAAGCCCAAGCCCAAGCCCGAGTCCCAAGCCCGAGTCGCAAAAGCCTAAGAGCCCGCAGCCGCGAAGCCCTGACCCGGACCCGGAACCGGAACCGGACCCGGGATGCGGATGCGGGATGCAGGCAGCAAGAAGGCCGGTGCCCGTCGGGGGACACCGGCCTCGTTCGGCTGGGGGATGTGCGGGTGGAGCGGCGCCGGTCAGGCCGCCTGGAGGCCCTCGGCCCGGGCGAGCTCGCGGAGCCGGCCGAGCGCCTGGATCTCGAGCTGGCGGATGCGCTCGCGGGAGAGCGAGAAGCGCGACGCCACCTCGGTGAGCGAGTGCTCACGGCCGTCCTCGAGCCCGTAGCGGGCGCGCATGATGCCGGCCGACCGGTCGTCGAGGTGGTTGAGCAGGCCCTCGATGCGCTGGCGCTCCAGGGCGGTGAGGACGATCTCCTCGGGCGACGGGGCGTCGCTGTCGGCGACCAGGTCGCCGAGGTTGGTGTCGCCGTCGTCGCCGACCGGGGTGTCCAGGGACACGGTGTCCTGGGCCCAGCGGGTGAGCTCGTTGACGCGCTCGACGGTCACGCCCAGGGCCGCGGCGATCTGCTCGGGCTCCGGGTCGGCGCCGAGCTCGCGGACGAGCTGGCGGGTGACGTTGCGCATGCGGTTGACGTCCTCGACCAGGTGCACGGGGAGGCGCACGGTGCGCTCCTGCTGGGCGATCGCCCGGCTGATGGCCTGGCGGACCCACCACGTCGCGTAGGTCGAGAACTTGTAGCCGCGCTCGTAGTCGAACTTCTCGACGGCGCGGACCAGGCCGGTGTTGCCCTCCTGGATGAGGTCCAGCATCGGCATGCCGGAGCGCACGTAACGGCGGGCGATGGAGACGACCAGGCGCAGGTTGGCCCGGATGAACAGGTCCTTCGACTTCTGGCCGTCGGCGACCAGACGCTCCAGCTCCTCGCGGCTCACGCCCCGGCGCTCCTCGCCGGTGTCGAGCAGGTGCTCGGCGTAGAGGCCCGCCTCGATCGCCTTCGAGAGCTCGACCTCCCTCGCCGCGTCCAGAAGCGGCGTCCGGGAGATCTCGTGCAGGTAGACTCCGACGAGGTCGCGCTCCTCGGCAACCTGATCGGTACGCATCACGGTGTTCTTCTCCACGTTGCCCACGGTCCCCTCATTGCCTTCACTAACCCTGTTACGGGCAATACCTGCGTCCATCAGCCCTCTCCCGTAACGTCCGCAGTTCGTGCATTGCGGTGCTGACACCTACACAACAAGTGATGCCCCGCGCTGATTCCGGCTGCTGGATCGAAAGTGTCACGGGCGCCTGAGCGTCACCTGAGAGCCGAGTGGACGATGTCTGAGATGCGGCTTCGCCTGGGGATGCTGCTCCCTGAGGCATTCGGAGCCGTCTCGGGCGTGGATTGCCGCTGACAACCGCTTACCCCTCGCCCACTCAATGACACCATCGGCCCCTCATTCGTCGCAGCGACGGGCATCACGGAGTTCGGTGCGATGCTCGTCACCCACCAAGTACGGCTGCGGAGCCGTCCAGGTTCAGGTTGGTGCATCGTCAGGTTCCCGCCGTGCTTGAACCAAACACCGATGCGAAAACATTCCGGGGCTCCGGCCTGAACGGGCCACCCGCCACGATCCGGCAGATCACGGCGCAGTTCACTAGCCCGGAAGGGTGACACACGCTGGGACGACACACCCCCGCACGCTGACCTCGCGGGCACCCCGGCGACGGCACCGAGAGTGACGGAAAACACAGCCCTGAACGCCCCCGCCGAGACACTACGGTGACCTTCATGGTCAAAAAGCGGACCGTCCTCGTGACGGGTGGGACAGGGGGGCTCGGCGGAGCCGTGGTGCGGACCCTGCACGAGGCCGGCTGGCGGGTGGTCGCCCCGGCACGCAAGGACGCCGATTTCCCGGAGGGTGTGACCAGTGTCGCAGCGGACCTGACCGTCCCGGAGGAGGTGGAGGCGGCCGTCGAGGTGGCCGCCGGCGAGCCCGGGGCACCGCTCCGGCCGTGATCAACCTGGTCGGCGGGTTCGCGATGGGCGGCCCGGTGCACGAGACGCCGATCGACGACTTCGAGGCGATCCTGCGCCTCAACCTGCGCCCCACCTACCTGGTGACGGCCGCGGCGCTCCCCCACCTCGTCGCGGCGGGCGGCGGCTCGATCGTGTTCACCTCTTCGCGGGCGTCCGTCTCACCCTTCCCCGGCGCGGCGGGCTATGCCACGGCCAAGGCGGCGGTCACGGCCCTCGCCGGGGCGGTCGCCGTCGAGTACAAGAAGCACGGTGTCCGGGCGAACACCGTGTTGCCCAGCGTCATCGACACCCCGGCGAACCGCGCGGATCAGCCGGACGCCGACCACGGCCGCTGGGTGACCCCGGAGGAGATCGCGCGGGTCATCGCCTTCCTGGCCGGCGACGACTCCGCACCTACCAGCGGCGCGAGCATCCCTGTCTACGGCCGGGCCTAGAAGCCGTCCACCAGCTGGTACGTCACCACGGTCGCGGCGGCCGCGAGCGAGGCGACGGCCACCAGCACCGCCCGGGCGTGCGCCACGAGGACGGACATGACGGAGCGGGACGGAAAGGGTGCGGGCAGGTGCTCCAGGAGCGCGGCCCGCACCTGATCGGGCGTGCCGTTCGCGTCGATGATCACGAAGGCCGGGTACTCCGGCAGGGACCGGTACGCGGCGTCGGCCGCCCGGAGATAGCTCATCTCCTCGTGGTCGTACCCCCGGCGCTCAATCCGCTCGTAGGCGTTGGCCGGGTCGACAGCCAGCAGGAACGTGACGTCGGGCCGGGGAAAGACCCGGTACGCGAGCCGGGCCGCCCGCTCGGATCGACCGCCCCGGGCACGAATGCTCGCGTACTGGCAGACGGCGTAGCGGTCCATGACCGTGATCTCCCGGGTCACCGCACGGCGCAGCAACGTGCGCAGGATCGCCAGCCACCGCAGCACCGACTCGACGAGGAGCATCCCGCGCCGGCCGAGCAGGGCCTCCGCGTCGGCTCGCCCGAACACCAGAGCCAGCTTGCCGAACCAGTGGCGGCCGCCGGCATTGCGGCGGTAACGGGCGGGCAGTCCCCGCGCGGCCAGCTCGTCGGCGAGCAGGTGCGCCTGGGTGGTCTTGCCCGAGCCGTCGATCCCCACCAGGGCAATCGTGCGCGGACCTCGACGGGCGGCGGGCGAAGGGGCGTGGACCGGGCGGGGAACCATACCCACCGACGGTAGCGCGGGGTGTCACGATGCGTTCTGGCCTGCGGGAGCCCCATACCCGTACAAAATGGGAAAGCAGCCGGACATCGCCCGCGTTACGAACGTGAGCGCGCGGGGTAGGGGTTGCGTCGAGAAACGGACATCACACCGACTTCAGGGAGAGTGCCATGCCGCTCCGGGTGGACGAGGGCCTGGTGAACACCCTCAAACGGGTCGCTTCCACGCTCAAGCAGGCGGAGGTCCCGTTCGCGCTGGGCGGCAGCTTCGCGGTGTACGCGCACGGCGGGCACTCCAGCGACCACGACGTCGACTTCGTCATCCGCGAACAGGACAAGGAGCGGGCGCTCCAGGAGCTCGCGGCGGTCGGCTTCGAGGTGGAGCAGCCGCCGGAGGACTGGCTCGTCAAGGTCTTCGAGGAGGGCCGGATGGTGGACCTCATCTACCGCCCGGTCGAATCCCCGGTGACCGACGAGACGCTGCGCGAGGCCGAGATGCTCTCGGTCGAGGCCATCAAGATGCCGGTGCTGTCGGCGACCCAGCTGATGATCCACAAGCTGCTCAGCTACAGCCAGCACTACTGCAACTTCGCCACCGGGCTGCCGGTCGCGCGGTCGCTGCGCGAGCAGATCGACTGGGAGCGCGTGCGGCGCGAGACCGCCAAGTCGCCGTACGCCGAAGCCTTCCTGATGCTGCTCGACCGGCTCGACGTGGTGCCGGAGCCCGGCAACGCGCCCGCGCCCGTGGGGGGATGACATGGCACAACAGCTCGACGAGTACGTGGAGGCCCAGATCCAGCGCCTGCTCACCGAGAGCGGCGCCGTGGCCGAGCAGGGCATCACCGTGCAGCGCCGCGAGCACCTGCTCGTGCTGGGCGGCGAGGTGGAGAGCGCCCAGCGCCGGGACGAGATCTGCCGGCAGATCACCGACTCCTTCCCGGACGTCGAGATCGCCTGCGACATCGGCATCGTCCGCGCCGCGGCGCCCAGCGAGGTGGAGGAGATCTCATGATCCGGATCGCCGCCGTGGGCGACGTCCACGTGGACGAGGACGTGCTGGGCCGCTACCGGCCCGCCCTGGAACAGCTGCCCGACGTGGCCGACGTGCTGCTCGTCGCCGGCGACCTGACCCGCCACGGCACGGTCGACGAGGCGAAGTGCATGGCGCGGGAGTTCGGCGGGCTCGGCGTACCCGTGGTGGTGGTCCTGGGCAATCACGACCACCAGAGCGACCAGCAGGCGGAGGTCTCGCGGGTCCTCACCGACTCGGGCATGACCGTGCTCGAGGGCGAGGGCACCGTGCTCGAGCTCCACGGCCACCGGCTGGGCGTCGCCGGCGTCAAGGGCTTCGGCGGCGGGTTCGCCGGGGCGTGCGCCAGCAAGTTCGGCGAGCGGGAGATGAAGGACTTCGTGGGGACGACCGAGGCCGTCGCCGAGCGGCTGGGCGCGGCCCTGCGCGGGCTGGAATGCGACGCGCTCGTGGCGCTCACCCACTACTCCCCCGTGCCGGAGACCCTGGTGGGCGAGCCGCTCGAGATCTACCCGTTCCTGGGTTCCTATCTGCTCGGGCAGGCAATCGACTCGGCCCCGACGGCGCTGGCGCTGCACGGCCACGCGCACCACGGCACCGAGCGCGGCCGGACGCCCGGCGGGGTGCCGGTGCGCAACGTGGCGCACCCGGTCATCAAGCAGGCCTACAACGTCTATCAGCTGCTGTCGGACCAGGCGGACGCGGAGCTCGTGCCGGCCTGATCCCCCGCTGCCCCGAAGGCCCCGGCCACCCGGCCGGGGCCTTCGGCGCCTGTGTCGCGGTGGGGGCCGACAGCGACACAGGCCCTGGCCGTGGGAGGGCGACCAGCCGCGCGCCGCGCCGGGCATCGACGCGCTCGGCGAACTCCTGCTGGGAGGGCTCCCATCTGTGTGTCCCCTGTGGAGAACACCAGGTCAGTGACGGGTAGATCACAGGTTTTCGATTCGAGGGCGTCGGGTATCAGAGCGACCATGGAATTCGTACTCTGGATCCTCGCAGTCATCCTCGTGGTCGCCGGCATCCTCGCGCTGTTCCGGCGTCAGCTCCTCTGGGGCATCGTGCTGATCGTTGTCGGCCTCCTCGTCGGCCCCGGTGGCGTCAGCATCTTCAATTAACCGCTTCTCCCCCCGGCACTGACCGCCGGCCCGCACGTCCGGCAACGGCGCCGGCGGATGACCGGCGTCACCAGGGAGAGATCGCGCACCGGCAACGACGCCGCGCGCACCAGGCGCCGCCTGCCGGTCGGGACCATCGGCACGGGCGCCACCCTTCCCTGGCAGTGACACCGGTCGGACCGACCCCCAACCGGGACCGCCGCACGACGGTGGTCCCGGTTGTTTTTTGCCCGGCCGCACACGACGTGCGATGTCCTAGATCGGACTCATGACCTAATCCACAGCGAACCGATCCCCCCGACGTTCGCGAGGTGCCGGCAGTGGCCGAGGTCCATCACTTCACCTACGGAGCCTTCAACCCGATAGCGGCCTATCTGGTCGCGGTCCTCGGCTCCTTCCTCGGCCTGCTGAGCACCGGCCGTGCTCGCGGTGCCCGCACCCGGGGCCGGCGCACCCGCTGGCTCATCATCGCCGCCTTCTCGATCGGCGGCGCCGCCATCTGGCTGATGCACTTCACGGCCATGCTGGGCTTCGAGGTGCCGGCCAGCCCGGTGCGCTACAACCCGGTGCTCATGATGATCAGTCTCGGTCTCTCGATCGTGACGGTCGGCATCGGACTGATGGCCGTCGGGCACGGCCGGCGGAGCATGACCCGGGTGGCGATCGCCGGGGCGCTGACCGGGGCGGGCGTGCTCGCGATGCACTACACCGGCATGGCCGGGCTGTCCGTGTCGGGCACGATCCACTACCGCCCGGCGCTCGTGATCGCCTCCGGCGTCATCGCCGTAGTGGCCGCCACGGCGGCCCTGTGGTTCACGGTCTCCGTCCAGAGCCCGCTGGCCATGCTCGGCGCCGCCGCCATCATGGGACTCGCCGTGTGCGGCATGCACTACACCGGCATGGCGGCCATGACCGTGGAGCTGAGCGACGCGCCCGACCAGCAGGCCCAGGGCATCCGGCCGCTGCTGATGATCGTGCCCATCACGCTGATCAGCGCCGCCACGATCCTCGGGGTCGCGCTGAGCGGTCTGCAGGCGATGACCGAGGAGGAGTTCACCGACGGCGCCGCCATCCCGCGCCGGGGCGTGCACGCCGAGCCGCACAACCAGCACTGGTCGCTGAAGCAGGCTTCGATGAGCGCCATGCGGCGTACGCCCGGCAGCCGCCCCTCCCCCCGCCCGGTCCCGCCGCGTCCCGTCGTCACCGACGAGCAAGTGCAAGCCGGACAATCCTGAACTTCCCGCCGCCGCGGCCGATGAGTGAGCCATGTCAGGGGTCACGGAAGCGGAGAAGTCCGGTATATCTTTCGGCATGGCCTCACGGATGTTGCTGTCCATGCCGCTGCACGCGATCACCGAGGTCTACGGCGAGGCGGGGTTGCGGGACCGCTTCGCGCTGGAGCTCGCCGACCTGCCCGCCGCCGACCGCGCCCGGCTCGAGGACGCCCTCGCGCTGGCGTCGAAGCTGCACGCCGGCGACCGCCGGGTCCGCGAGCCCTACCTCAACCACCTGCTGCGGGTCGCGATCCGGATCATGCGCTATTACGGGGTACGCGACCCCGACGTGCTCGCCGCGGCGCTGCTGCACGACGCCGTCGAGGACCACCCCGCCGAGCTGGCCGGGCTGCCCGAGGGCCTGGGTCACGACGTGCTGACCGAGGCGGCCGTCGCCGAGCTGGCCCGCCGGTTCGGGCCGCGGGTGGCCGAGCTGGTCCGGTCGGTGACCAATCCCGAGTACGACCCGGAGCGCGACCGCCACGAGCAGTACCGCGAGCACGTGGCGGAGAGCCTCGAGCGCGACCCGTGGGCCCGCGTCATCAAGGTGAGCGACTTCACGGACAACGGCGTCGGCGTCATCCACACGACCTTCGACAAGGCGCACAGCTCGGCTATCAAGTACAGGCCGCTCGTGCCGAAGCTGCGTGAGCTGGTCGGCCGTCCGGACACCCCGCTGTCGGTGACCGCGAAGGATCACATCCTCGATCAGCTCGACCTGGCGGAGGAAAGATTCGCCGCGATCTTGGACGGTTGACTTTCTTGACCGGTACAGCCCTAGCATGGAGGCATGGGCACACCGAGTGAGTGGTGGCGCAACGCCGTCATCTACCAGATCTATCCGCGCTCCTTCGCCGACAGCAACGGCGACGGCATGGGCGACCTGCCGGGCATCACCGCGCGCCTGACCGACCTGCGCGATCTCGGCGTCGACGCGGTGTGGCTGTCGCCGTTCTACTCCTCGCCGCAGCATGACGCCGGCTACGACGTGGCCGACTACCGGACGGTCGACCCGCGCTTCGGCGACCTGGGCGACGCCGACAAGATGATCGCCGAGGCGAAGAGCCTGGGCTTGCGGGTCCTCGTCGACCTCGTGCCCAACCACACCTCCAGCGAGCACGAGTGGTTCCGCGCCGCGCTGGCCGCCGCGCCGGGCAGCCCCGAGCGGGAGCGCTACATCTTCCGCGACGGCCGGGGCCCGGACGGCAGCGAGCCGCCGAACAACTGGCGCAGCGTCTTCGGCGGCCCGGCCTGGGAGCGGCTCGCCGACGGCCAGTGGTACCTGCACCTCTTCGACGTCTCGCAGCCCGACCTCAACTGGGACAACCCCGAGGTGCGCGCCGAGTTCGAGAGCATCCTGCGCTTCTGGCTGGACCGGGGCGTCGACGGCTTCCGGGTCGACGTGGCGCACGGGCTGGTCAAGGACGCGCAGCTGGCCGACTACGGGACCGGGGAGGACGCGGTGCTGGGCGGGCTCACCCCCGACGACGGCACCCCGCCGCCGATGTGGGACCAGGAGGGCGTACACGAGATCTACCGCCAGTGGCGTGCGGTGCTGAACGCGTACGAGGGGGATCGGATCCTCGTCGCGGAGGCCTGGGTGCAGCCGGCCGACCAGCTCGCGCGCTATGTCCGCCCGGACGAGATGCACCAGGCGTTCAACTTCGAGTACCTGGTCACCAACTGGGAGCGGGACGCCCTGCGCGCGGTCATCGACCGCACCTCGACCGCCAACGCCAAGGTGGGCGCGCCGACGACGTGGGTGCTGTCGAACCACGACGTGATGCGGCACGCGAGCCGCTTCGGCTTCTCCGACGGCAAGGACCACCGCAACGGCATCGGCGCCGACGAGCCGCAGCCCGACGCGCCGCTCGGCCTGCGCCGGGCCCGCGCGGCCACGCTGCAGATGTTCGGCCTGCCCGGCTCCGCCTACGTCTACCAGGGCGAGGAGCTGGGCCTGCCCGAGCACACCACGATGGCCGACGACGTGCGCGAGGACCCGACCTGGGAGCGCTCCGGGCACACCGAGCGCGGGCGCGACGGCTGCCGGGTGCCGATCCCGTGGGAGGCCGACGCCCCCTCGTACGGCTTCGGGCCCACCGACGCGAGCTGGCTGCCGCAGCCGGCGACCTGGGCCGAGTACGCCCTCGACCGCCAGCGCGACGTCCCCGGCTCGACGTACGAGCTGTACCGGTCCGCCCTGCGCCTGCGCAAGGAGCACGGCCTCGGCCTCGGCGCCCTGACCTGGGTCGACGGCGGCGACGAGGTGCTGGCCTTCCGCAACGGGCCGGTGCTCGTGTGGACGAACTACGGCGCCTCGCCGGCGGCGTTGCCCGCGGGCGCCGAGGTGCTGGTCAGCAGCGAGCCGCTGGACGAGGACGGCCGCGTGCCGCAGGACGTCACGGTCTGGGTTCGGGCGTAGCGACGGGGTCGTGCTCGCCGGCATAGGTGGCCAGGGCCTCGTGGGTGTTCTCCATGTCCCTGGCCACCGTGCGGCTGGCCAGCCAGTACATGATCCCGGTCGGCACGAAGAAGAGCTGGAAGGCGGCCAGCCCGACCGCGTAGTTCAGCGGCGGCGGGAAGGCCTGCGACAGGCCCCGGAAGGCCACCCCGACCAGGGCGTTGCCGCCGGCCCGGCCCGCGCCGTTGAGCAGGTTGCCGAGGCTGTAGACGGTGCCGCGGTGCTCGGGCGGGTTGACGTCGGCGATCATCGCGAACCAGTTGGGCGAGTTCGCCGAGGTCAGGGCCAGGGCCACCACCGCGACGAGCAGGCTCAGCCCCACGGTCGGCTCGGTCACCACGTTGGTCAGGACCGCGCCGATGATCGCGCCGGTGCTGCCGCCGTCCGGCACGTCGATGCGCATCGGCACGAAGTAGAGGACGACGTAGAGCGGCACGGCCGCCAGCATGCCGATCGCCGCGACCAGGGCGCGGCCGCGCGGGGTGCGCTTCTGCAGCCGGTCGCCGGCCAGGCCGCCCAGGATCGAGAAGGCGCCGCCGAGCTGGAAGAGCGTGGCGAAGACGCTGCCGACCACGACCGCGGTCGCCGTCGAGTAGCCCTGGTCCTCGGCGCGGGCCCGGAACAGCACCGGCAGCCAGACCAGCGAACCGAAGGCGACCTGGGCGGAGAAGCCCTGCAAAATCAGCCAGACGTTCGTGCGCCGCGCCAGGATCTTGGGCAGGTCGCCGGAGTGGATGCGCTCGTCGTACTCGACGTCGGCCAGCTCGGGCTCGCTGTCGCCGCGCGGGACGTCGTACGTGAGCAGGTAGGCCGCACCCGCGACGACGCCGGCGGCCGCCACCGTGAGAAAGGGGCGCCGCCAGTCCCCCGCGCCGAGCAGGCCGCCCAGCAGGGTGCCGGCGAGCGTGCCGACGCCCTGCGACAGGCCCCAGAAGCTCATGACCAGCCCGCGGCGCCGGGGCGAGATCAGATCGCTGACCACGGAGAAGCTGACGCTGGCCACGCCGCCCAGCCCCACGGCGGCCACGACCTGGGACAGCAGGAACGACACGTAGCTGCCGGACAGGCCCGACCAGGCCGTGCCGACGACCCAGATCACCGTGCCGGCGAGGAGGACGGGCTTGCGGTTGGTGCGGTCGCCCGCGTACGCCCAGCCGACCGCCGCCACGGCACTGATCAGGAACATCACGGTGGTCGCGAGCGCGATGTGCCCCTCGCCGACGCCCAGATCGGCGCCGATGCTGCCGTACAGGGGCGGGACGAGCCCGATGGCGACATTGTCGAGCGACGCCAGCACGACGAACACCACGACGCTGTACGCCCGGTGGGCCGTCCCTCCCCTGTTCACCCGGACGAGGTTAGCGGTCCGGGCGGTCGACGACCCTGTCACGGGCGTGTGCGTACTGCTCGCGGATCAGCGGGACGGGCGGGGCTTCGTACACCTCGGGGGTCTCCGCGGACCACTGAGGTGGCGCCTCGCCGCCCAGAGTGACCCAGGCGGCCTGCTTGGCCGCGCCGTCGGCGACGTACTCGCCGGGCGGCGGGACCAGGACCGGCAGACCGAAGAGCGCGGGAGCGATCTTCCGTACGGCCTCGCTGCGCGCGCCGCCGCCGACGAGCACGATGCGGTTCGCGGTGGCGCCATGCGTCACCAGCGCGTCCAGCCCGTCGGCGAGCGCGCAGAGCATGCCCTCGACGGCCGCCCGGGCGAGGTGCGCCGGATCGGACGTCTGCAGGGTCAGCCCATGCACGGCACCGGTGGCGTTGGGCCGGTTCGGGGTGCGTTCGCCTTCCAGGTACGGCACGAGCACCAGCCCGTCGGCCCCGGCGGGAGCGGTCAGCGCCAGCCGGGACAGCTCCTCGTGACTCACGTTCAGCAGCTTCGTGGCGGCGTCGAGCACGCGCGCCGCGTTGAGCGTGACCACGATGGGCAGGAACCGGCCGGTGCAGTCGGCGAATCCGGAGACCGCCCCGCTCGGGTCCTCGGGCGAGACGTCCGACGAGACGAAGACCGTGCCGGACGTACCGATGGAGATGACCACGTCTCCCGGCAGCGCGCCGGCGCCGAGTCCCGCGGCCGCGTTGTCCCCCGCGCCCGGGCCGAGCGGCGCGCCGTTGGGCAGGTGGCCCGCGATGCCGGTCGGGCCGAGCACCTCGGGCACCGCGATGCGCCGGCCGAAGCCGAGCTCGAGCAGGTCGTGACGGTACTCGTTGGTCTTGGCGGACCAGTAGAGCGTGCCGCTGGCGTCGCTGCGGTCGGTGAAGAGCTGCTGCTTGCCGCCGAGCTTCCAGGTGAGCCAGTCGTGCGGCAGGCACACCGAGGCGACCCGGGCGGCGTTCTCCGGCTCGTTCCGGGCGAGCCAGCGCAGCTTGGTCAGGGTGAAGCTGGCGACCGGCGTGATGCCGACCGCGTCCACCCAGGCCCGGCGGCCCTTGTCCCCGCCGCCGAGGTCGTCGATGAGGTCGGCCGCCGCGCCGGCGCTGCGCGTGTCGTTCCACAGCAGCGCCGGGCGGACCACCTCGCCGTCCTCGTCCAGCACGACCATGCCGTGCTGCTGCCCGGCCACCGAGGCGGCGGCGACGTCGTCGAGCCCGCCCGCCTCCTCGATGGCCCGCTGCAACGCGTCCCACCAGGCGTGCGGGTGCACCTCGGTGCCCTCCGGATGACCCGCCCGCCCCTGCCGGACCAGCTTCCCGGTCTCGGCATCCCGGATGACGACCTTGCACGACTGCGTAGAACTGTCGATCCCAGCAACCAACGTCATTTCCGTGGACCCCTCAATAGTTCAACCCCTGCGCTGCGCCCGTCGATGTCGGGGGCGCCGGTTTCCGGACGGGGCGCTCTTCCCCCGGCCGGAAACCGGTGACCCCGACATCGACTCAAGGGGGGCGCAGCGCCCGCCGAGCGGAGCGAGGTCATGCACCCAGCACGTGGTCGATGGCGAGCTGGTGCAGCTTGACGAAGTGGTAGCCCTGCTCGCCGGCCGCGTCGACGTCGAACTCCTCGAAGGCGCTCTTGTCCTGCAGCAGGTCGTCGTAGGTCTCGCCCTCGTTGAGGGTCGGCTTGCCGAGCTCGAGGACCTTGGACTCCTCGAGCGCCGCCTGCACCTCGGGGTCGGCGCGGAAGGCCTCGGCACGCTCCTTGAGCAGCAGGTACATGCGCATGTTGGCCTTCGCCGACTCCCAGACGCCGTCGTAGTTCTCGGTGCGGGAGGGCTTGTAGTCGAAGTGGCGCGGGCCGTCGTAGGCCGGGCCGCCCGTGGGCGAGCCGTGCTCCAGCAGGTCGACCAGCGCGAACGCGTTGAGCAGGTCGGCGTGGCCGAAGACGAGGTCCTGGTCGAACTTCGGGCCGTGCTGCCCGTTCAGGTCGATGTGGAAGAGCTTGCCGTGCCACAGCGCCTGGGCGATGCCCTGGGCGAAGTTGAGGTTCGACATCTGCTCGTGGCCGACCTCGGGGTTGATGCCGAACAGCTCGGGGCGCTCGAGGTCCTGCACGAACGCGATGGCGTGGCCGGCGGTCGGCAGCAGGATGTCGCCGCGGGGCTCGTTGGGCTTGGGCTCGATGGCGAAGCGCAGGCCGTAGCCCTTGTCCTCGGAGTACTGCGCGAGCAGGTCGAGGCCCTCGCGGTAGCGGTCGAGGGCGGCGTGGACGTCCTTGGCGACGTCGTACTCCGCGCCCTCGCGGCCGCCCCACAGCACGAGCGTCTTGGCGCCCAGCTCGGCGGCGAGGTCCATGTTGCGCAGGACCTTGCGCAGCGCGTAGCGGCGGACCGAGCGGTCGTTGCTGGTGAAGCCGCCGTCCTTGAACACCGGGTGGGTGAACAGGTTGGTGGTGACCATCGGGACGACCATGCCGGTCTCGTCGAGGGCCTTCTTGAAGCCGGCGATGATCCCGTCGCGGGTGGCGGCGTCCGAGCCGAAGGGCACGAGGTCGTCGTCGTGGAACGTGATGCCGTAGGCACCCAGCTCGGACAGCTTGTGCACGGCCTCGACCGGGTCGAGCGGGGCGCGGGTGGCCTCGCCGAACGGGTCGCGCGCGGTCCATCCCACGGTCCAGAGGCCGAAGGAGAACTTGTCGTCGCGGGTGGGCTGGACCGACACGGTTACCTCCAGGAAACAAGGCGGATTTGTTTAGTGGTTGAATTATTTGGCCGGCGTGTGGCACTGTCAAGAGCGTGCCCGCATCGTTGAGTCCCGTCCGGCAGTCGGGGGTGCGGGCTCATAATCTCGCGCTGGTGCTGCGCACCGTGGCGAACAGCGCAGATCCGCCGTCCCGGGCGGCGATCGCCACCGCCACCGGCCTCACTCGGGCCACAGTTTCCACGCTGGTCGAAGACCTCATCGCCGGATCGCTGCTCACCGAGGTCGAGCCCGCCCCGCGCAGCGGCGCCGGACGGCCCGCGGCGGGGCTGCGGCTCTCGCCCGACGGACCCTGCGGGCTGGGGCTGGAGATCAACGTCGACTACCGGGCGGCGTGCGTGGTCGACCTCACGGGGACGGTCCGGCACCGGCTGGTGGAGCACGGTGATCAGTCGCTTCCGGCCCTCGCCCGGCTCGCCACTTCTGCCCGGCGGCGCGCCTCGGCGGATGGCCTGGTCCTGGCGGGCGCGGCGCTGGCGGTGCCGGGGCTGGTGGCGGCCGGCGGGGTCGTGCGGGTCGCGCCCAACCTGGGCTGGCAGGACGCGCGGAACTGGATGCCGAAGCGCTTGGCCACGTCGACGA
>NZ_JAUQWH010000088.1 GCF_030757795.1 Actinoplanes oryzae | reverse complement strand
CCCGCACCCGCACCCGCACCCCTGACGCACCCCGACATCCCACGCCCTGACCCACCCCCACACCCCTGACCCACCCCGACACCCCACGCCCTGCCCCACCCTGACAACCGCACCCCCACGGCTGGCTCACCGCCGACACCCTCGCCCTTTGAATCCGTTTACGGCCACCCCGTGCCTGGCCTACCACCGCATCCGCGCCACGGGAGGCCAGCGGCGAACCGTCGGCCACGCCCGCGAGCGTCCACCGGCCGGGCGTCGGGCGGTCACCGAAGCCGCCCTTCGGCCAGCCCTTGGAACGGTCGGCTGCCCAACACCGCCGCCGGCGTGGAGCGAATGGGCCCGGCTCGGCGCCACCCGGCACGCCGCTTCGCACGCGCGGAGGCACGCGCGGAGGCACGCGCGGAGGAAAAGGAGAGCCGGCCCGGGGTCCAGCAGCGACGCGCCGGAACAGGGGCAACGGCGGGGGTGTGCGGGATCACGCAGCGGCCCGCGCGGTCGGGCATGATTGCGAGCCGCCCACGCGTCCCGAGATTGGGCTGGTCGTCGCGCGGGTAGCCTGGCTCCACGGATTCGGGGAGGGCGGAGGGGCATGGCCGAGGACGGGTGGCAGGAGCGCGAGCGGCTCGACGACCCCGCCCGGCTGCGGTCCCTCCGGCAGGTGGGTGCCGAGGCGGCGCCGGATCCCGCTTTCGACAGGTTCGCGTCGCTCGTGCAGCGGATGCTCGGCGTACCCGTGGCTCTGGTGTCCCTGGTCGACGACCACCGGCAGTATTTTCCCGGCGAGGCCGGGCTGGCCGAGCCCTGGGCCGGGAAGCGCGAGACCCCGCTCTCCCACTCCTTCTGCCGGCACGTGGTCACGGAGGGCGTGGCCAAGGTCTTCCCGGACGCCCGGATCTACGCGCAGGTGCGGGACAATCTGGCGATCCCGGATCTGGGTGTGGTGGCCTATGCCGGGGTGCCGCTCAACGACGCCGAGGGCCGCACGTTGGGCTCGCTGTGCGCCATCGACACCGAGCCGCGCGCCTGGACCGCCGATGAGCTGGCGATTCTGACCGATCTGGCCGAGGCGTGCACGTCCGAGCTGCGCCTGCGCATCGCCCGCGCCCAGGCCGACGAAGCACGGCAGCACGCCGAATCCGCACGAGCCCAGGCGGAAGCCGCCCAGACAGAGGCGGAGACGGCGCACGAGCAGCTGGCCATGCTCGCCGAGCTGACCGAGACCTTCGCCACCACGTTCGACGACGGCGCGGGGATGCGGAAGCTCGCCGCCGGTGTCGTGCCGCGGCTGGCCGACTGGTGCCTGGTCACGCTCGCGACCAAGGATGGTGAGGTCCGGCACGCCGCCGCGGTGCACCGGGATCCGGAGCGGGCGGCGGACATGGAGCGCTACGCCGAGCTGCTGCTCACCGGGCTGACGCCGCGGTCGATGGTGCCGGTGACGCATCGGCTCGGGCAGCCCGTGCGGCGCAGCGGTGACTCGCGGGAGGCGATGCTGGCCCGGGTCGGCGATCCGGAGCTGGTGGAGATAGCGGAGCGGCTGGGCTCCGCGTCGTACGTCATCGTGCCGGTCACCGCCCCCGTCACGCAGGAGGTGCTCGGGTCGCTGTCGCTGGTCAACGGTCCCGGGCGGCCGGAGTTCAGCGAGGCGGACGAGCGCACCGCGGTCGACATCGCGCGGCGGGCCGGGCTGGCGATCGACAACAGCCGCCTGTACGCCCAGCAGCGCCACGTCGCCGAGGTCCTCCAGCACAGCATGTTGCCGGCACTCCCCTCGATCCCCGGCTTCGATCTGCACGCCCGTTACCTGCCGGCCCAGGACGGCGCGGCGGTCGGCGGGGACTGGTACGACGCCTTTGCCCAGCCCGACGGCTCGTTGATGCTCGCCGTCGGGGACGTCTCGGGGCACGACATCGAGGCCGCGGCGTCCATGGGGCAGTTGCGGAACCTGGTGCGCGGGGACGCGTACGGGCGGGACGACGACCCGGGGCCGCTGCTCGGGCAGCTGGATCGGGCCGTGCACGGGCTCGCCTTGCCGACGGCGGCGACCGCTGTCCTGGCCCGGGTGCGGCGGGCCGGAGACGGGTACGACGTCGCGTTCGCCAACGCGGGTCACCCGCCGCCCATGCTGGTGCACCCGGACGGGCGGGTCGAGGTGTGGTGGGAGACACCGGAGCCGCTGCTCGGGCTCCTGCCCCGGACCGTGCGCACGACCCATCGGCGGCGGGTGCCGTCCGGGTCGACGCTGGTGCTCTACACGGACGGGCTCGTCGAGCGTCCGGAGGAGATCCTCGACGAGGGCATCGCCCGGGTCCGGCTCAGCCTGGCGAAGCATGCGGGGCTGCCCGGCGACGAGCTGTGCGAGCTGCTGATGTCCGGCACCGGGCGGCACACCGACGACACGGCGCTATTGCTCGTCCGGTTCGGTTGACGGCGGGCCGCCGTGGGTCCAGGGCGTCTGCTCGGGCTCGGGGAAGGCGCCTCCGGGCCGGTAGGCCTCGCTCAACGTGGTGAGCAGCAGGCGCTCCCCCACGACCGGCACGCTGCCCGGCTCGGCCACCAGCTTCCGCCC
This sequence comes from Actinoplanes oryzae, assembly GCF_030757795.1. Taxonomy (GTDB): domain Bacteria; phylum Actinomycetota; class Actinomycetes; order Mycobacteriales; family Micromonosporaceae; genus Actinoplanes. The sequence continues at coordinate 33,556 of NZ_JAUQWH010000088.1, read as the reverse complement.
CATGCCGCCCGACAGTTCGAGGACCACGTCGACGGCGTCCCCAGACGGCTGAACGGAGATCACTGTCGCCTTCTGCGCGGGCCGCGCGGGAGACGACAGCACGGCGCCGGGCTCCACCCGTACGGTCTCCGTGGTCCGCACCATGATCCGCGGGCGCAGCACCGGCCGCCGCCCGGTGTCGTCGATGCGGTCCGCCTTGACCAGCGTGACCTCGCCCGCGAACGCCGCGCCCATCAGCCGGTACTCCGCCATGATCAGCGGATCGTCGAACGCGCGTTGCACCGCGTACCGGGCGGCGGCGTTCTCGAGGCGGCTGAGCCGGGCCGCCGCCGCCACCGCGCCGTCGCGCCGGGGTTGCGGTGCGCCACCCTCCGCGACGTGTTGCCAGAAGGCGGAGAAGGCGTCGCGGTCGCCGTCCCAGCGGCCCGCCACCCGGCCGGCCACCGGGAGCCGGGCCAGCAGGTCGCGGGCGCGCCACATCAGGTGCCAGGTCGGCAGCAGCTGCTCGTGGAGCACCTCGCGCAGCTTCGGGACGTCCGGCTCGGCGACCGAGAGCAGCGGCGCGAGCACGTCGTTGTCGAAGCCGGGGTCGGTGGCCGGTCCCGCCGGCGGGGTGACGGCGGGGTCCTCGGCCGCCGCGGCCGCCTCGAAGACGGTCCGGCCCGGTCCCGGGTCGAGCCACCCCATCAGGGCTGCCAGCTGGGCGTCCTCGGCGCTGCTCTGCCCGGTCGCCCAGTGCGACGACAGCGCCTGTACGGCCGTCAGCAGCAGCGACGACCCGGCCACCTCCGCCGCGTTGCCGAAGAACGTCAGCCACCGCCCGAGCAACGGCACCGTGGGCGGGACCGCGTACTCGCCCTCGGTGGACCGGAACCGCGTCGACCGCCCGAACAGCCGCAGGAAGTCGACACCCCCGGGATTCGGCACCCAGAGCTGGGGCGCGTCGGTGTACCGGTAGCGCACGTCACGCCCCCGGTCGACGGCCACGGCCTCGGTCTCCGCGGTGAACGACCCCAGGTACGGCAGCAACACCTCCGCCAGCTCGGCCGCGAAGGCGAACCGGTCGTCGCGGTTCCGCGGCTGCGCCACGACCAGCACCCGCGGGTGGTCGCGCTCGGTGCCCACCATCGCGGCGAGCGGGGCGTTGGGCTCCCCCGCCATCGTGTACGGGATGAGCACCAGCGGCCGCTCGTGCAGGTGCAAGTGGCGGACGGTCGCCAGCGGCTGCGCCCGGCCCTCCGCGAATGCCTGGGCCCGGGCCAGTGCCGTCAACGTGCTCACGACACGATTTCAGCACGCAATCGGGCCGCCGCCTGCAGCAGTGTGGCCGCCTCCGCCTGCTCGGGCGTGGGCTCCCGGGTGCCCGCCGCCAAGGCCAGCGCCTCGGCCACGGTCTCGACCCCGCCGAGCGCGTCGCGCACCGGGCGGCCGAGGGCGGCCGTGGATCCCGCGGCCTCGTGCCGGCAGTAGACCGCCAGCTCGCAGGCCGAGAGGCACTCCGGCGCGTAGCGGGCTTCCACCCGGTCGAGCGACGCGAGCAGCTCGGCGGGCGGCAGCGTCACGTCGAAGCTGACCTCCGGCGGCAGCTGCGCCGCGAGGTCGCCGACCGAGGCGAGCCGGGTGAGCTGGCGCTGCAGCGTGGCGAGCTGCTTGCGGACGTCGATCACCACGGCCATCGGCGACAGCGAGAAGTCGCGCGGGCAGACCAGCACGACGTCGTGGCTGACCAGGGCGGGGTCGTGGCCGAGGGCCGCGAGGAGCCGCCGGAGGGCGAGGACGTAGACGGCGGCCTGGACCGCGGCGGCCGAGACCTTGGCGCTGTCGGCCTGGCCGTCGACGATCGCGAACGACTTGATCTCGACGACGTGCAGCCGCCCCTCCACCTGGAACGCGACCAGGTCCGGCTCCAGGAACACCCGCTGTCCGGCCACGTCCAGCGTGAGCAGCGGGTGGTCGACGAACGCCGAGGACACGTCCGACCGGCCGAAGAGCTCCCGCGTACGGGCGTGGCGCGCGCTCAGCGTGTCGTCGGCGTCCTCGCCCAGGTCGTCGTAGCCGACCTCGGGGACGTCCAGGTCGAGGACCTCGCGGAGCACCTCGAGCAGGAGCTTGCCGCCGTCGTCCTTGAGCATCGCCTCGAACGCGTTGCCCCGGGCCAGCGCGAAGCGCGACTGCCCGAAGGGCGCCGGGAAGCCGATCGTCTGGGCGAGCCGGGGCTTGTCGACGCCAGCCGCGTCGAGCACCGCCCGGCGCGTACATCCGGGGTTGCCGGTCAGCGCCGCGATCGTGCGGGCGTTGTGCCGCTTGGCCGGCGTGTCGCCGCGCAGCCGGTCGAGGACGGCATCGTCCGGGGCCTTCCGACCGGGAGGCGTCATCCCGCGAGGAGCGGTGGCGGCGGAGGTGCGCTGGTGGGGCGCCGGCGTCACCCGCGGTCCCGCTGGTGGGGCAGGCTCATCACGCCGAAGAGGCGCTGCCGCTCGTCAAGCAGCTCCCAGCGGGCCACCAGCGCGTCCGGCACCGGCTCGGGCGTGAGCTCGGCCAGCGCCGCGCGGGCCGCGTCGGCGAGGGCCCGCGGGTCGTGCACGAGGAACGCCTCGGCGCCGCCCGGGACGCTCTCGGCGAGCCGGCGGAGCAGGTCCATCGCGGCGGCACTCGCGCTCGCGCGGATCACGATGAACTCGGCGATGCGGATCACCGCGGCCAGGGCGTTCGCGCGCGCCGCGGCGGGCGACACCAGGCGGCGGGCCACCGGCCAGCCCGAGAGGGTGACCAGGCCCCGGGCCGCCGACAGGTCGTGGTGCAGGGCCGGCACCAGCCGGTACGCCGCCAGGGTGTCCGGATCGAAGCGGCGTTCCTCGTCGCGGAGCAGCTCGGCCAGATCCGGCACGGAGACGTCCCCGTCGAAAAGGGCGGCGTGCACGTCCACGACCATGCGGGCCGTGGCCGGGGCGCCGAGCAGCACGAGGGCGTGACGGGCCTGCTCACGCGTCCCGGGCAGCATGCTGAGAGTGCTCATTGTGGCCTGCTTCACAGATTCGGTCTCTGGGGCGGATCGACCTTAGATCCTCATACACGCCGTGGGCAATGCCCGGGACGGCAGACGACGTTTCACCCACGGGAGGCGAAAAAACCCCGCATATCGGACGGCGGCCGGGTCGCGCGCTACGTTCGGGGTATGCCGAAGGCCATCTGGAACGACGAGATCATCGCGGAGAGCGACGACACCGTGATCCTCGAGGGCAACATGTACTTCCCGCGCGCCTCCGTGCGCGAGGACGTGCTCCGCCCGTCGGACACGCACACCGTCTGCCTGTGGAAAGGCAAGGCCTCCTACTACACGCTCGAGTCCGCGGGACACGTCAGCGAGGACGCCGTCTGGTACTACCCCGACCCGAAGCCCGATGCCGCCGCCGTCAAGGACCGCGTCGCCTTCTGGAAAGACGTCAAAGTCGAGGCCTGACAAGCAGGCGCCGGCACGGGTGGTCCCGTGCCGGCGCCCCGGTCAGCCCACCCGCGGGTGAGCCTCCTGAATGCTGTTCACCTGCAGATATTCCAGGAAGTCCCGCTGCTCCGGCGGCTCGAGGGCGCCGAAGGCCTCGTAGGCGCAGTCGCGGGCGTGCGGCGTCTCGGCCGCCAGCAGGGAGATGATTGCCGACCAGGCCAGCGAGACCGGGTCGAAGAGCCGCGCCTCCCGCAGCGAGGTCAGCCGGCTGAGCATCGCCACCTTGGTGGCCGCGTCGTCGTCGTGCGGCGCCCGGTCCGAGAGCTCGAAGAGCGCCTTCCCCCGGTACGCGTGCTCCGACTCCACCATCCGCGCCAGCTCGGCGTTGTCCATCTGCTCGACCGGCGGCGCGGGGCCCCGGCGCGGCAGCTGGGGCCGGGCGTCCTCAGCGGGCACGGCTGTCGCGTCCGCTCTCGAAGCCCACACCCGGCATCTGCTGCGGCAACGTCGGCACGCTCGAGAACGCGGGGAACGGCGGGGCCGGCATGACCGGCGCCTCGGGTGGGGTGGCGGCGCCCGTCTCGGCGTCCGGCTCCTCCGGGTGGTCCTGCACCTGCTCTCCCGTCTTGCCGTCTCGGCTGAGCACAGTTTGTCCTCCGTTGCCGACTTCGTCGTGTTGGCGTCCTATGAGATCACGCCGAGCCCACCGGGGCGACCCCACCCAGGAACACGCCCGGAACTCACCCGACTCGCCTACCGCCGTAATGTGGCGGCAATACATCGAGAGGGACGATGGTTGCTTCATGGCAACGATCAACTCTCACCGACGGAGGTAGCCCAGGGTGAACGGGGCCGAGCAAACCACGGAGTGGCGCTCCGCGATGATCGATGTCTCCGAGCTGTCACTGGCCGAGCTGGTGGAGGCCGCCCGGGACACACCCGCCGCCGACACCGCCCTCGGGCACTGCCTGCGGCGGCTCGCCGACGGACTCGACCACCCGGGCGAGCCGATCGCCGGCTTCAACTCCGCGCTGTGAAGCCGCACCGGCTCACCGACGCCGCTCTGGCGGAGCTCGGCGCCGGCCGCCCGAGTCGCGAGACCATCGCTGAGCTGCGGCGTTCCCAGCTGAGCCGGCACCTGCTGCTGCTGCGGGAAATCGCGGCGATCGTCGGCCCCGAGCCCTTCCGGGCGCTGACCGAGGCGGAACGCGCCGACCCCGCCGCGACACGCCGGTGGATCTCCCGGCCGCTGTTCGGTGTGTGGGCCACCCGCTGCCTGACCGCCCTGCGCGGCGGGGACAGCCCCGAGGCAGCCGGCATCGCCTACCTCAAGGAGCCCGCGGGGCACACGCCGATCGTGTTGCGGGCGGAACACGACGGGCTCGCGGTGGCCGTACCCCTGGAGGACCGGGACCCGCTGCGGGCCGGACTCGGCCTGCCGCCCGCACCCCCGCTCGGCGCCGCCGCGACCCGCCGCTGGCAGGAGACCTTCACCGAGGCGTGGCGGCTGCTCGTGACGCTGGCACGGCCGGATGCCGAGGTGCTCGCCGGCGTCCTGTCCTGCGTCGTGCCCGTGCTGCCCGACCCGGCCGCGCGGGGCATCAGCGCGACCTCGGCGGACGCCTTCGGGGCCGTGGCGATCTCCGAGCCCGCCGACGCCGACGCGCTGGCCGCCGGGCTGCTGCACGAGACGCAGCACAGCCTCCTCAACGCCGTGCTCTACCTCTTCGACCTGCTCGAGCACCCCGGGGAGCGCGGCTGGTCCCCCTGGCGCGACGACCCCCGGCCGGCGTCGGGCATCCTGCACGGCGCGTACGCCTACCTCACCGTCACCCGCTTCCGCCGGGCCCAGGCGGCCCGGGGCGGCGATCCGCTCGCGGCGTTCGAGTTCGCGCGCTGGCGTTCGGCGGTCGCCACGGCCGCCGCAGGTCTGCACGATCTCACCCCCGCGGGTGCCCGCTTCGTCGGCGCGCTGCTCGACGAGGTGCGCCCGTGGCTGAGCGAGCCCGTCGACCCGGCGATCCGGCGCCTCGCCGAGGGCGCGAACACCGATCACCGGCTTCGCTGGCACCTGCGCAACCGGGCGGTCGCCCCGGCGGACGCGGCGGCGCTGGCCGAGGCGTGGCGCGCCGGGGCGCAGCCGCCGCCCGTGACGTCGCAGCTGGTCCCGGCGCCCCGGCGGGCCCTGGAGGCGAGCGCCCGGCTGGACCTCGCGCACCGGCTGCTGCGCCACGAGCCGGTGGACGCGACGAGCGGCGACGGCGCGTACGTGCTCGGGGACGAGCCGGCGGCGCTCCGGGCGTACCGGGAAATGGCGGATTTCTGCGGCCTGGCGCTGGTCACCGGCCTGACCTCGGCACCCGAGCTCGCCGCCGCCACGCACACCGCACTCGCCGGCGCGGCCGACCCCCTGGAGCTGCTGCGCTGGCTCTCCTGACCACCCGTCCGACCGAAAGAGCAAGCGCAGCTCAAGACCCCAGGGGAAGCCTCATGTCCCCACCGCCCGGGCCGATCAAGCCGCCCGTGGGAGGTGGAGTCATGGGCCGGAGTGCCAAGGTCATGAACGCGATCCGTCGCGGTGTCGACGACGTCCTGATCTTCACGTCCCTGCTGCTGCTCGCCTGGCCGGCGATGTTCGACGGCGACGCCGGCAGCCGCCAGGTGTTCCTCGGCGGCGCGACCGTGGTGCTGCTCGGCATCGGCGTCATCGTGCTGGGACAGCGCTGGCCGCTGGTCCGCTACGCGCCGGTCGCCGCGGCCGTGGTCATGGCCGGCTACTGGCTGGGCAGCGCCGGCATGATCAGCCGGCAGCTGACCGCGCTCACCGTGGCCATCGCCGCGATCGTGCTGGTCCGCCAGTTCCTCGGCTCGCGCACCAACGAGCACCTCGTCCGGGACCTGACCCGGCAGCGGGCCCAGCTCGCCCGGCAGGCGTTCCGCGACCCGCTGACCGAGGTCGGCAACCGCAAGCTCTTCCTGGACCACGCCACGGACGCCCTCGCGGACGCCGACGACACGATGACCGCCGTGATCCTGTTCGACCTGGACGGGTTCAAGGAGATCAACGACACGTACGGGCACGCGGTCGGCGACGAGCTCCTGCGCACCGCAGCCACCCGGATGAGCGCCGCCGTGCGCGCCAACGACACCGTCTCCCGCCTCGGCGGCGACGAGTTCACGGTGCTGCTGCCCCGGCTGGCCGACGACCAGATCGCGGACACCGTGGCGAACCGGATCCTGCGCGACCTGACCCAGCCGCTGACGGTCGGCGACATCGTGCTGACGATCCCGGCCAGCGCCGGCATCGCGATCACCCGGGGCAGCGGCATGCTCCTCGACGACCTGCTGCGCGAGGCCGACCAGGCGCTCTACCAGGCCAAGGCCGAGGGCAAGGGGGTCGCCCGGCGCTTCGACCCGGCCAAGTTCGCCGAGGCCGAGGCCCGCCGGCGCGACGAGGCGGACCTGCGCCGGGCCCTCGACGAGCACGAGTTCGAGGTGCACTACCAGCCGATCGTGCACCTCAACGGCGAGCGTACGGTCGGCGTCGAGGCCCTGGTCCGCTGGCGTCACCCCGAGCGCGGGCTGCTTCCCCCGGCCGCCTTCCTGGACCTGGCCGAGTCGATGGGCCTGCTGTCCCGCCTCGGCGGCTGGGTGCTCGAGGAGGCGTGCCGGCAGGCCGCGATCTGGCAGCGCCAGGAGCCCGGCTTCGAGCTCAACGTCAACCTCTCGGCGAGCCAGCTCGGCAACCCCGACCTGGTCGAGGAGGTGCGCGGCGTGCTGGCCCGCACCGGGCTGCCCCCGGAGCTGCTGGTGCTGGAGCTGACCGAGTCGGTCGCCCTGGTGGACACGGCCGAGTCGGCGCGCATCCTCGGCGCGCTCAAGACCCTCGGCGTCCGCATCGCATTGGACGACTTCGGCACCGGCTTCTCGTCGCTGAGCCACCTCGGCGCGCTGCCGGTGGACGTGGTCAAGATCGACAAGTCGTTCGTGCAGGCCATGCAGGAGAACGCGGGCGCCTCGGTGGCCGAGGCCGTGCTCCAGATCGCCCGCACCTTCAACCTCGCCCCGGTCGCCGAGGGCGTCGAGGACGCGTCGACCGCGTCGCGGCTGCGCGAGCTGGACTGCGCGCAGGCCCAGGGCTACCACTTCGCCAAGCCCATGCCGGCCGGCGAGCTGACCGAGCTGCTGACCCGCCAGTCCGCTTTGTCCAGCTAAAAGGTGACTTACTCGAAGGTGCCTCCTTCCCCGGCCCGGTCGCTTCTTCTACGGTTGAAGCGACAAGTAACGAAGGAGAAGACATGACTCGCCTCACCGTCCTGGGCGGCACCGGCTACACCGGCTCCGCGATTGTCCGCGAGGCCGTGGCGCGCGGCCACGAGGTCACTGCCTACAGTCGGCACGCTCCGGCCGAGCCGGTGCCCGGTGCCACGTACGTGCAGGCCTCGGTTGCCGACAAGGACGTCCAGCAGCAGATCGTCGCGGGCGCCGACGTGATCGTCTCGGCCCTCGCCCCGCGCGGAGACATGGCGGGCAAGCTGCCCGAGATCCACCGAAGCCTGGTGGAGCTGGCGAACGGCACCCGGCTCGGCGTCGTCGGCGGCTTCGGCTCGCTGCGCCCCGCGCCCGGCGCGCCGCTGTTCTTCGAGGGCGACGACTTCCCGGCTGCCTACAAGCCCGAGAGCCAGGAGATGGCCGCGGTCAAGGACGTCCTGGCCGCCGGCGACGCCGACTGGTTCTACGTGAGCCCGGCCGCCGCCTACGGCGCGCACGCCCCGGGCGAGGCGACCGGCGCCTACCGGACCAGCGGCGAGATCGCGCTCTTCGACGCGGAGGGCAAGTCCGAGCTGTCGGGCGCGGACTTCGCCAAGGCGATCGTCGACGAGATCGAGAAGCCGCAGTACCAGCGCGCGCACTGGTCCGTGGCGTACTAGGAGATCAGAGCGGCGGCAGCTCGATCTCCGTCTCCAGGCGGAGGCCGGCTGCCGCCCGCGCCACCACGGGGTGCTCCTCCCCGTACGCCTTCTGCAGCCCCTGCGCCGCGGCCTCGACCGCCACCGCGTCGCCGGAGTCCAGCGCCACGTTGAAGGCGCACGCCAGCGTGTCGGGGTGATCGACACCGCGCGTCCGGCGGGACCGGGTCAGCGTGTCCTGCGCGACCTCCCGGGCCTGCTGCGCCTCCCCGAGGGCCACCAGGTCCGCGGCGAGCCCGTTGGCGCAGCTCAGCGTGAACGGATGGTCGCCACCCACGCTGCGGCGCAGGCCACCGAGCGCCTCGGCGTCGATCGTGCGGGCCTCGGCGTACCGTCCGGTGGCGCGCGCGACCCCCGCCAGGTCGGCGGCCGCCGCCAGGGTGAACGGGTGCTCGTCGCCCAGCACGGCGTGATAGCGGGCCACCGCGCGTTCCAGCAGCTGGTGCGCCTCGTCGAGGTCGCCCTCCTCGCGCACGCAGTTGGCCAGCGACACCACCGCCGCCAGCGTCTCCACGCTCAGGTCGCCGAACTTCTGCCGGTAGAGCGCGACATTCTCCGTGGCCCGCCGGCGCGCGTCCGGGCGTCCCGAGCGCCGCGCCGCCATCGCCGCGAAGCGCCCGGCCCACAGCGCCATCGGGTGATCGGGGCCCAGCGCCTCGAAGTGCCCGGTCTCCGCGAGCACCGCCGACGCGCCCGCGTAGTCGCCCAGGCCGTACAGGTCGAAGGCCAGCTCGGCGCGCGACGACAGCGTCTCCGGGTGCCCGTCGACGAAGATGATCTGCCGGTGCCGCAACACCTGCTCGTCCAGCGCGCGGGCGCCCCGGAAGTCGCCCAGCAGCCGCAGGTCCGCCGCCAGGTTGTTGGCGCAGCGCAGCGCGGTCGGGAAGCCCTCGCCGAACAGCCGGCGATAGCGCACCAGGTTGTCCGCGTCGAGCTGCCGGGCCTGCTCGAAGTGCCCCTGCATGCGCAGGTCGCCGCCCACGCTGTTCGCGGTGGCCAGCGTCGTCTCGTCGTCGTCGCCGAGCACCTCGCGCTGCGAGCGCAAGGTGCGGGCGTTCAGGACCCGGGCATCCGCCGTACGCCCCACCGCCCGCAGCGCGTTCGCGAGGTGGAACGACACCAGCAGCGTCTGCTCGTCGGTCTCGCCCAGGCTGTCCGTCCACCGGGCGACCGCCTGCGCGGCCAGGTCGCGGCTCGAGTCGTAGTCGCCGCGGGCGTACAGGAAGCGGATGCAGTTGATGACCAGCTGCCGGATCTCCTCGCTGTCCCCGCCGAGCGCGTCGGAGTGCACGAGGTGCGGCACGATGTCGGCATAGCGCGACCAGTGCGCCGGGTTGTCGGGGTCGCCCGGGTCCGCCGCCGCCAGCATCGCCCGCACGGTCCGCAGCAGCACCGCGTGCCGCTCCGAACTCAGCTGCTGCCCGAGCATGCCCCGGACCAGCGGGTGCACGACCAGGCTCGCGCCCGAGGGATCGAGCTCGGCCAGCCCGTAGCGGCCGATGAGCCGGATCGCCGCCTTCAGCCGCCGCTCGATGCGCAGCGTCGGGGCCAGCTCCGCCGACGCCAGCCCGCGCGCCGCCCAGAGCAGCTCCCACGACACGGGCGCGCTCGCCAGGAACGCCGTCAGCCGCAACAGCTCGTACGCCGCCGGACCGGCCACGGCCAGCGCGTCGGCCGCCAGCCCGTAGGCCACCCGGATCGGGGTCGGGTACGCCAGCTCGGCGGCGCGCAGGTCGTAGCGGCGCAGGTACTCGGTGACGGACCAGCCGGTCGCCGCCCGCACGGCCGCGGCCTGGTCGAGCGCCATCGGCACGTCGCCCAGGCGCTCGGCGAGCCGCTCGGCGTCCGCCACGGACAGCTCGGGCGCGCGGCGGCGGAGCAGGTCCACGCTGTCCGTACGCCCGAACACCGCGACCGGCACCGCCTGCGCGACCTCCGACGTCCACCGCGGGTTGCGCGAGGTGACCAGCACGTGCCCGGCGCCGCTGGGCAGATAGGGCTTGATGTCCTCGGGCCGGTTCGCGTTCTCGAAGACCACGAGCCAGTTCCTGTACGGCTCCCCGCGGCTCAACGCGTCACGGACCGCGCCCAGCGTCCGGTTGATGTCACGCGCCTCGGGCAGCCCCAGCTCCTGGGCGAGGCCGACGAGCGCCGCGCGCATGCCGGTGGTCTGCTCGGCGGGAATCCACCAGACCAGGTCGTACGTGTCCGCGTAGCGATAGGCGTACTCGACGGCCAGCTGGGTCCGGCCGGTGCCGCCCAGCTGATGGTCGTCGGCGGGCAACAGGACCACCGGCCCGGTGCCGAGCAGGCCCCGGACCTGCGCGAGGAGCTCCTCACGCCCGACGAATCGCGGATTGCGCGGCGGCAGCCCACCACGGATCGGCACGCCGCCCCTCCCAGCTGATGTGTCGGTGCTTCCCGATTACCGTACGTGGAACCATCGCCACAGCGGAAGATTGCGCTTGTTCCGGCAGCGCGCCGGGCCCGGCGGCGAGCTGCCCGGCGTCGCGCGGCCGGCACTTTCGCAGCGGGCTACCCGGCGGTTTACGGCGGGCGACCCGGCCGGCATCTGCTGCGGCGGGCGACCGGCGGGATCCGGGCTGGCGGCGATCGGGCGGGCGGCGCGATCCGGCCGGAACCGGCGCGATCCGGACCGGCGCGGCGCGGCGCGGCGGCACGGGCCGACAAGGAGTTGGTGCCGAGGCTTAAGGTTCGCTCGTTGGTGGAATGAACTGGTAGCTCTGTCGCTCCATGGAAGGCGCCCCCGGTGACCGAAGAACCCGTGACGAGCCTGGACCGCACCGCCGGCGACGCGGTCACCGTGACTTTGCGCGGCGAGGTCGACGTGCTCAACGTGGACCAGGTGCGGGTCGCGCTGGTCGAGGCGCTGGCGACGCGGCCGCGGTCGGTGACGGTCGACCTCGCCGAGCTGTCCTTCATCGACAGCACCGGGCTGGGCGCGATCATCTTCGGCTTCCAGCGGGCCCGCGACGAGGGCGTGGACTTCCAGCTGCGCCGGCCGACCCGCGGCGTCCGGCAGATCCTGGTGCTGAGCGGCCTGCTCGAAGTCGTGGCGATCCAGGACTGAGCAGGCCGCTCGAGCTGCTCCCGGCCGGCCTTCAGCCCGCGAAGGTGTAGACCCGCGCGGGGACGGCGACCGAGGTGCGGAACGAGTTGTTGACCGTGGCCGCCTCCGTGGCGTTCGGGTTGGCGTTGGTGCAGGACACGGGCGCGCTGCTGCCGGACATCAGGTCGGCGCAGAGCCCGGTGCGACGGTCGGGCAGCCCGAGAATGTGCCCGAACTCGTGCGCGGCGATCCGCGGCTGGTAGTAGCCGTCGTTGACCGCTTCCCGGCCCATGTACCAGTAGCCGTTGCCGAGCGAGGACGTGTACGTGCGGGGCCAGCCGTTGTCGGCGTACACCCGGATGTTGGGGGTGCGACCCGAGGGCACGGGCTCCAGGCGCACGTTGGCGACCCGGCTGTTCCAGATCTGAGCGCCCTGATTGACCACAGCCACGAACTCCTGCGCCTGACTGGCGTCGTAGTAGAGGATCCGGGGCGCCGCGGCGGCGGGTCCGGCGGTGGCGACCTGGAGGCCGGCCATCGCGAGGATGGCGACGAGGGCGGCCGACAGCCTTCTGAGCAGCATCGACGATCTCCTTCGACGAACGGGACGGGGATGCCCCCACGCTAGCGTCGCAATGAAGATCATCGATTTACTCAGGCATACCGACTTCCGCCTCATGATCACGTGATGTCGCGCGCCCGGGACCCCGCTTCACCCCCTGAGCAAGCGGGGGCTACAGTCTCTGCGATAGTCGCCAAGCAACTAGGCGTAGAGCACGTTGGCAATCAGGTGCCAGAAATAGCCGTGCCCCGGGCGGCATGCAAAGCAGAGGCGGACCCGGGGCTCACGGTGAGTGACTTTAGCAGAAGATCCCACGCGTCATCAAGGGAGAGGAACGCGGTGGAGATACCTTTCTCAACCTGGATGGACAAGACGTTCTCCACCCCCAGGTTGGACGCCTACGCTCGGGCCACCCATTCGGACAGGGCCGCAGCCGAGCGCTTGTACTGGTGGAACGTCGAAGTTTCGGGCGCCTTCTACGGATCCCTGCACTGCCTCGAACTAGCGCTCCGCAATGCCTTGCACGATGCCCTCCGGACGAACTATCACCGCGACGACTGGTGGATCGTCGCCCCGCTGCAGGCCGGCGGCTTGCACCTGGTCTCCGAAGCATGCGAGAAGTACGAACGACGGAACCGCCGCCCGGCGGCGCCCGATGACGTCGTTGCCGAGCTCTCCTTCGGATTCTGGACCTCGTTGCTGAGCAACAACCGATTCTCCCAGTACGACAGACACTTCTGGGTCCCGTGCCTGCATCGAGCTTTCCCGCATTACCGCGGACGCCGGCGGGATCTGCACGACAACCTCGAAGCCATGCGACGGCTACGCAACCGGATCATGCATCACGAACCGATCCATCACCGGGATCTGGCGGCGGATCACCGCAAGATCTACCGGCTGCTGGGCTACATCGACGCGACCGCGACGAGGGAGGCCATGGCCATGGATCGCGTGCCCGCCGTGCTCACCCGGAGGCGAACCACGTGCGACGGCGACCGGCCGCCGAGGTTCTGAGAGCCGTTACGACCGGGCAGCCGGGGCCGGGAAGGCCAGGCCGATGCCCGGGCCGGCCGGTCCCTCCGACGTGGCGCGACGGCCGGCCAGGAGCATCAGGGACAGCAGCGAGGCGAGCAGCGCCAGCGCTCCCGCCGCGTACCAGGCGGTGTCGTAGTCACCCAGCCGGTCCCGGACCAACCCGGCGGCGGAGGCAGCAGCCGCAGCCCCCAGTTGGTGCGATGCGAAGACCCAGCCGAAGACCACGGCGCCGCGCTCGCCGAAGTACTCGCGGCACAGCGCGACCGTCGGCGGCACCGTGGCGACCCAGTCCAGGCCGTAGAACAGGATGAAGACGACCATGCTCGGGTGCGCCGTGGCCGCGAAGAGGGACGGCAGGACCAGCAGCGACAGTCCGCGCAGGCCGTAGTACGCGCCCAGCAGCAGCCGGCTGTCCACCCGGTCGGTGAGCCAGCCGGAGGCGATGGTGCCGGCGATGTCGAAGAGGCCGACCAGCGCCAGCAGGCTCGCCGCCGTGGTGGAGGGCATGCCGTGGTCGTGGGCCGCCGGGATGAAGTGCGTGCCCACCAGGCCGTTCGTGGTCGCGCCGCAGATGGCGAAGCCGCCGGCGAGGAGCCAGAACGGGCGGGTCCGGGCGGCGGCCCGCAGCGACCGCAGCGCGTTGCGGGCTGCTCCGCCCGGGTCGGCGGTCACCGGTGGCGGTTCTTCCGTGGCGCCGTAGGGCAGCGCGTTCAGCTCGGCGGGCCGGTCCCGCAGGCGCCACCACACCAGTGGCACCACGGCCAGCGCGGCTGCCGCGACGACGAGGGCCGCGACCCGCCAGCCATGGCCGCCGCTGAGCTGGGCGAGCAGGGGCAGGAACACGAGCTGGCCGGTGGCGCCGCCCGCGGTGAGGACGCCGGTCACCAGGCCCCGGCGCTTGACGAACCAGCGGCCGGTCACGATCGCCACGAAGCCGAGGGCCATCGAGCCCGTGCCCAGGCCGACCAGGACGCCCCAGCAGAGGATCAGCTGCCAGCTGTGGCCCATGAAGACGGTCAGGCCGCTGCCCGCCGCCACGAGCACGAGCGCCGCGGCGACCACCCGGCGCATGCCGAGCTTCTCCATGAGCGCCGCGGCGAACGGGGCGGTGAGGCCGTACAGGAGGAGGTTGACGGAGACGGCGGCGGAGATGGTCCCGAGCGACCAGCCGAACTCGTCGTGCAGCGGCTGGAGCAGCACCGACGGCGTGGCGCGGAAGCCGGCGGCCCCGATGAGGGCGATGAAGGCCACGGCGGCGACGAGCCAGGCCGGGTGCAGGCGGCGTGAGGTCACCTGCTGATTGTGCGCAGCCCCGCCCGTACGGACGAGTGGCCGGGAGGCCATGATGCGCAAGAATCGGGCCATGACGCATGCCGTGACCGTGCTGGCCCTGGATGCCGTCGTCGGCTTCGACCTCGCCGTCCCGGCCCAGGTCCTCGGGGCAGCCCGGGCCGCGGACGACACGCCGTTCTACGAGATCACCACCGCCGGCGTGGCGGGCCGCCCGATCCGGCCCTCGCGCGGCGGGTTCACCATCACGCCGGATCACGATCTCACCGCGCTCGCCACGGCCGGCACCGTGATCGTGGCCGGCGTGAACGGCAACCGCACCCTCATCGACGGCTTCCTCGACCCCGCGGTGGCCGAGGCCCTGCGCGCCGCGCACGCCCGGGAGGCAAGGATCCTGTCCATCTGTACGGGCGCCTCGGTCCTCGCCGCCGCGGGACTCCTCGACGGCCGGCCCGCCGCCAGTCACTGGGACTGGGCGCCGCGCCTGAAGAGGCTGTATCCGCGGGTCAAGTGGGACTTCGACGTCCTGTTCGTGGACGACGGCGACATCCTGACCTCGGCGGGCGTCGGGGCGGGCATCGATCTGTGCCTGCACGTCGTGCGCTCCGACCACGGCAGCGCCGTCGCCAACACGGCCGCCCGCCGGTGCGTGGTGCCCCCGTTCCGCGACGGCGGCCAGGCGCAGTACATCGAGCGTCCCGTGCCCGCCGCGCGTACCGGGGGGACCGGCGCGACCCGGGCGTGGGCGCTGGACCGCCTCGCCGAGCCGGTGAGCCTGGAGGAGATGGCCGGGCACGCGACCATGAGCGTGCGCACCTTCACCCGCCGCTTCCGCGAGGAGACCGGCCTGAGCCCGCTCAAGTGGCTCCTGCAGCAGCGCATCGACCACGCCCGCCAGCTCCTCGAGGCGACCGACCTGGCCGTGGACGTGGTCGCCCGCCGCGCCGGCCTGGGCAGCGCCACCGCCCTCCGCCAGCACTTCCAGCAGTCCGTCGGCGTGGCCCCGGCCGCCTACCGGAGAACTTTCCGGCACGGCTGACGCGTCTCAGATCCGGGCGAAAGCGACCGATGGGACAGGTGAACCCCTGGTAGTCGTTTCGTGAGGATGTCATGGACCAGAGCTTCCGCCCGCTGCTCGACGCCCTGAAGCAGATCGGCGTCGACCCCGTGGCGGTGGATGCCGCCGCCGAGGAGGCGCAGCGCAGCGGCCGGTCGGTCCGGGCGGTCCTCATCAACGACAACGTCGTGACCGAGGAGCAGCTGACCTCGGCCGCCGCGGCCGCCGCCGGCACGACGACGCTCGACCTCGGCAGCTTCACCCCGGATCCGGCCGCGCTCAAGCGCATCCCGCTGCCCGTGGTGCTGCGCCACCGCGTGCTCGGGCTGGCGATCCAGGACGGCGAGCTGATCGTCGGCGTCACCGACCCCGGCGACGTCGTGGCGCTCGACGACGTGCGGGCGTCGACCGGCATGTCCGTACGCCCGGTGGTCGTGGCCCGCAGCGAGGTCCGCCGGATCATCGAGCGGCTGCAGCGCGAGGACAGCGATCTCGCCGACATGGCCGAGGCGGCGGCCGACGAGACGTCCGCGATGGCCGCGCAGGCGACCACGGCCGACGACGCGCCGATCGTGCGCTACGTCAACAACCTCATCGAGCAGGCCGTCCAAAACCGCGCCTCCGACCTGCACCTCGAGCCGACCGAGGACGACATGCGGGTGCGGTACCGGATCGACGGCGTCATGCACGAGCTGGACACCGTGCCCAAGGGCGTCATGCCGGCGCTCATCTCGCGCCTGAAGATCATGTCGGGCGTCGACATCACCGAGCGGCGCATCCCGCAGAACGGGCGCATCACGGCCCTCATCCGGGACCGGACGGTCGACCTGCGGACCGCCACGCTGCCCACCGTGTGGGGCGAGAAGATCGTGCTGCGCGTCCTGGATACCGGCGGCATCGACCTCGACATGACCAAGCTCGGCTTCACCGCGCACAACCTGGCCCGCTTCTCCGAGTCGTTCAGCAAGCCCCACGGGATGGTCCTGGTCACCGGTCCCACCGGCTCCGGAAAATCCACCACCCTGTACGCGACCCTGGGCCGGATCAGCAAGCCGGAGATCAACGTGATCACCGTCGAGGACCCGGTCGAGTACCGGCTGCGGGGCGTCAACCAGGTGCAGGTGAACGCGAAGGCCGGCCTGACGTTCGCCGCCGTGCTCCCGGCGATCCTGCGCTCCGACCCCGACGTCGTGCTCATCGGCGAGATCCGGGACGGCAACACCGCCCAGATCGCGGTCGAGGCGTCCCTCACCGGTCACCTCGTGCTCTCCACGCTGCACACCAACGACGCCCCCGGCGCGGTCACCCGGCTCACCGAGATGGGCATCGAGCCCTTCCTCGTCGGCTCGTCGCTGGACTGCGTGCTGGCCCAGCGGCTGTCGCGGCGCCTCTGCGACTGGTGCAAGGAGGCGTACACCCCGACGGCCGAGGAGCTGGAGGGGGCGCGGTGGCCGTACCAGGATCTGGCCGTGCCCGAGGCCCTCTATCGCCCGGTCGGCTGCCGCAACTGCGCCAACACCGGCTATCGGGGCCGGCTCGCGCTGCACGAGGTGATGCCGATCTCCCCGGAGATCGAGTCGCTGACCATCCGCCGGGCCGCGGCGGGCGAGATCCGCGAGGTCGCCCTCGCCCAGGGCATGTACGAGCTGCGCGCCGACGGGCTGGCCAAGGCGGCCGGGGGTCTGACCTCGGTGCGCGAGGTCATGCGCGTCGCGATCTGAAACCGTACCAAAACCCTCCTTATGCCCGCACAAATCTCCGGGAACAGGTCCTAAACCGGCCACCGGCGATGCCGAATGAGGGTGGCGTCAGAGAAGTCTCGAGAATGACGGTGCCGCGGATGTACACGCTGGAGCAGGAAGTACCGCAGCAGGCCGCCCCCGCCGGGCCGCCCGCGGGTGACCTGGCCGTCCTCGACCAGATGCTGGTGCTGATGGTCGAGTCGCGGGGCTCCGACCTGCACCTGACCGTGGGCTCGCCGCCGATGATCCGGGTCGACGGCGGCCTGCGCCCGCTGGCCGGCTACGGCGCGCTCAACTCCGCCGACACCGCCCTGCTGGCCCGCGCGGCCGTCTCCCCGGCCCAGTGGGAGACCTTCCAGAAGGAGCAGGAGCTCGACTTCGCGCACAGCATCCCGGGCGTCTCCCGCTTCCGCGGCAACCTCTACGTGCAGCGCAACTCCTGCGGCGCGGTCTTCCGGGCCATCCCGCACAAGATCAAGCCGCTGGACGAGCTGGGCATGCCCGACTCGGTCGCCCGCTTCGCCCACCTGCCGCGCGGCCTGGTCCTGGTCACCGGCCCGACCGGCTCGGGCAAGACCACGACCCTCGCCTCGGTGCTCGACCTGGCCAACCGCAGCCGCGCCGACCACATCATCACCATCGAGGACCCGATCGAGTTCCTGCACCCGCACAAGCGCAGCGTGGTCAACCAGCGCGAGGTCGGCGCCGACACCGAGACCTTCGCCGCGGCCCTCAAGCACGCGCTGCGCCAGGACCCCGACATCATCCTGGTCGGCGAGCTGCGCGACCTGGAGACCACCGCCACGGCGCTGACCGCGGCGGAAACCGGTCACCTGGTGCTGGCGACCCTGCACACGCAGAGCGCCACGCAGACCATCGACCGTGTCATCGACATCTTCCCGCCGCACCAGCAGCTGCAGATCCGCGCGCAGCTGGCGGCCTCGCTGCAGGGCGTCGTCACCCAGGCGCTCGCGCCGCGCGCCGACGGCAAGGGCCGCGCGGTGGTCTGCGAGATCCTGACCGCCACGCCCGCCATCCGGAGCCTGATCCGCGAGGGCAAGTCGCACCAGATCCCGTCCTTCATGCAGGCCGGCGGCAACGAGGGCATGCTCGCCTTCGATCAGCACCTGGCCGACCGGGTGCGCGAGGGCATCGTGACGATGCAGGCGGCGCTGGAGATCTGCCACTCCGCGGACGAACTCAAACGCCTGATCGGACGGGTGTGACATGCCGGCCACCAAGACTTTCCAGTACAACAGCATCGACTCGACCGGGCGCAAGATCAAGGGCACGGTGGAGGCGGCGAACGAGACCGCGGCGTCGCACCTGCTGCGCCAGCGGGGCGAGGTGCCGCTGGAGCTGATGGAGGCGGGCCAGGGGCTCAACCGCGAGATCTCGATCCCGGGGCTGGGCAACAAGGTCAAGCTCAAGGATCTGGCCGTGTTCGCGCGGCAGTTCGCGACGATGACCGCCTCGGGCATGTCGCTGCTGCGCTCGCTGGCGATCCTCGAGGAGCAGACCTCCGCGCCGCCGCTCAAGAAGGCGCTCGGCGAGGTGCGTACGGATGTCGCGGGCGGTGTCTCGCTCTCGGCGTCGCTGGCCAAGCACGACAAGGTGTTCCCGCGCCTCTTCGTCGCCATGGTCCGGGCGGGCGAGGCCGGCGGTATGATCGACCGCGCCCTGGAGCAGGTCGCGGACAGCCTGGAGAAGGACACCGCGCTCCGCGGCAAGATCAAGAGTGCGCTGACCTATCCGATCATCGTGCTCTGCTTCACGTTCGTGCTGATCGCGGCCGTGCTGATCTTCATCGTCCCGATCTTCGAGGACATGTTCAAGAACCTCGGCGGCGAGCTGCCGGGGATCACCCAGTTCCTGGTCGACGCCAGCCACAACATGTACTGGATCGGCCCGCTGGCCATCGGGCTGGGCATCGCACTCACCACGGTGCACAAGCGGCAGGTCCGGGCCAGCGACGAGTACAGGCTCTTCGTGGACCGCACGAAGCTGCGGATGCCGGTCTTCGGCCCGCTCTTCAGCAAGCTGGCGATGTCCCGCTTCTCGCGCAACCTCGGCCTGCTGCTCAACGTCGGCGTGCCGGTGATGCAGGCGCTCACGGTCGTCGGCGAGACGACGGGCAACGAGGTCATCAACATGGCCATGAAGGACGTGCAGTCCGCCGTGCGCGACGGCCAGCCGATGTCCTCGGCCATGCGGCACCACAAGATCTTCCCCCAGATGGTCACGCAGATGATCGAAGTGGGCGAAGAAAGCGGTCAAATCAGTCAGATGCTCGACAAGGTTGCCGATTTCTACGACAGGGAAGTCGACAGCGCCGCCGAGTCCCTCACCGCCTCGATCGAACCGATCATGGTGCTCGTCATGGGTGCCGTCGTCGGCGGGATGGTGATCTGCCTGTACCTGCCGATGTTCACGATCTACCAGAACATCCAGACCAGCTGACGCCGGCTCTGGAGCAGTAGCGACCGGTCTCCGGTCAACGTCACCACCCATCCCCGTCCCCGCACCACCCTGACGCCCACGGAGGCACCCCCAATGCAGGACATCATCGCCCGGATGCGCACGAAGAAGGACGACGAGGGCTTCACCCTCATCGAGCTCCTGGTGGTCGTGGTCATCATCGGCGTGCTGGTCGCCATCGCTGTTCCGGTCTACCTGAACTACCGGCAGGGCGCTGCCGACAAGTCGGCCCAGTCCGACGTGCGCGGCGCCATCAGCGCCGTCGAGCAGTACTTCACGGACAACGGCAACGTCTACCCGGTGCTGCCCGCCGACACGGACGTGAAGACCGCGTCGTTCCACCTGGGCAACACCACCGGCTCGACCGGTCTGGTCACGCTCTCGGAGAACACGCAGATGCGCTACTTCGGCACGACGACCAAGTACACCATCTGCGCCACCAACAAGGCCGGCAGCGGCAAGGTCTACGTCTACAACAGCACCGCCGGCGGCTCGGTGAAGCCCGTCAGCACGATCAGTGAGCTCGCCAACTGCTCGATCGACTCCGGCGCGCCCACCAGCTGATTCCCTGGTTCCGGCCGGTGCCCGCGCGGCTCCGGCCGGGACCGTCAGCACGTACCGCAGAGAGGAGACCGAGATGCCGCAGCTGTTCCTGCTGGGCATCGTCGGCGTGCTCGGCCTGGTGACCGGCTCCTTCCTCAACGTGGTGATCCACCGGGTGCCCCGGGGCGAGTCCCTGGTCCGGCCCGGCTCGCACTGCCCGCGCTGCGGGCACGAGGTCCGTCCCCGGCACAACATCCCCGTCGCCGGCTGGCTGCTGCTGCGCGGCAGGTGCGCGGACTGCGAGGCGCCGATCAGCGTCCGGTACCCGCTCGTCGAAGCGGGCACCGCGGCGCTGTTCGTGGCTGTGGCGGCGAAGTTCGGCTGGTCGTGGGAGCTGCCCGCGTTCCTCTACCTGGCCGCCGTCGCCGTCGCCCTGGCCCTGATCGACCTCGACGTCTACCGCCTGCCCGACCAGATCGTGCTGCCGTCCTACAGCGTCGCGCTGATCCTGCTGCTCCCGGCGATGATCATCGACGACCGGTGGGACGCCGCTACCCGGGGCCTGATCGCGGCGGCCGTGGTGTGGGTGCTCTTCACGATCATCGGCCTGTTCGGGATGGGCGGGGGCGACATCAAGCTCGCTCCCCTGCTCGCCTTCCACCTGGGCTGGCTCGGCTGGAGCTGGGTGCTCGTCGGGCTCTTCGCCGGCTTCGTGCTGGGCGGCGTCGCCGGGGGCGCGCTCATGGCGATGCGCCGGGCGACCGGCAGGAGCCGCATCCCGTACGGGCCCTTCCTGCTCGCCGGGGCCTTCCTCGCGATCTTCGCCGGCGCCCCCATCGCCGGCTGGTACTCGTCCCTGCTCACGCCCACCGTCTGAAAGGAACTCGATGGCAGGCGTCAACCCGATCGGGCTGGACATCGGCTCGTCGTCCATCCGTGCCGTGGAGGTGCGCAAGGCGAAGGACGAGTTCAACCTCTCCAACTTCGGGCAGATCCCGCTGCCGCCCGGCACCATGCAGGGCGGCGTCCTCACCGACGCGGTCGCGGTCACGTCGGCGCTCAAGCAGCTCTGGGCCGCCTGCAAGTTCAACACCAAGCACGTCCGGCTCGGCATGACCAACCCGCAGCTGGTGGTCCGCGAGATGACCGTCTCCAACCTGCCGCAAAAGGAGATGCGCCGCTCGCTGCCGTTCCAGGTCCGAGACATGCTGCCGCTCGCGGTCGAGCGGTCGCTGCTGGACTTCCGGCCGCTGGAGGACCCGGGCACCAGCCCGACCGTGCGCGGACTGCTCGTCGCCATGCCCAAGGACGCGGTGATGGAGCTCGTCCAGGCCGTCGAGAAGGCCGGGCTGCATGTCGTCAACGTCGACCTCGCCTCCTTCGCCCTGCTGCGCGCGGCCTCCCGGCTCGACGCCCAGGTGGAGGCGCTCGTGGACATCGGCGCCGAGGTGACCAGCGTGGTGGTGCACGCCGACGGTGAGCCGCTCATCGTGCGTACCGTGCCGCGCGGCGGGGTCGAGATCACCGAGAGCATCGCCACCCGGCTGGGCATCCCCGCGCCCGAGGCGGAGGCGCTCAAGTGCCGCTTCGGCCTGCACGGCGACGGCCGGCCCGACACCGCAACCGCCGCCGGCGACGCGATCAGGCCGCTCATCAACGAGCTGCGCAGCTCGTTCACGTACCTCGCGTCGGGTGAGCGGCAGAAGCAGGTGACCCGGGTGGCGCTCTGCGGGGGCAGCGCGCTCATGCCCGGCCTCGCCCAGCACGTCCAGAAGGAGCTCGGTGTCTCGGTGATGTACGCCGACAGCGCCTCCCGCCTGCGCGACACCCGCAAGGCCCGCGAGCGCGGCTTCGACAGCTTCGTGCCGGCCGGCGCGGTCTCGATCGGCCTCACCCTGGGAGCGGCAGCCTGATGGCCACCCTCACGCCGGTCGACCCGGCATCCACCCCGCAGCGGGTCAACCGGCTGCTCACGCTGTCCGCGAGCCTGCTGCCGGAGGAGATCTCGCTGGCCCGCCGGGCGCGGCGCACCCGGGGCTGGGTGATCGTCATCGTGCTGCTGGTGGCGATGCTGCTCGGCGGATGGTTCTACCTCGCCAACCAGGACACGCAGGCCGCCGACGCGGAGCTGACCAACGCCACCGGCGAGGTGACGTCGTTGCAGCGCGACCAGCGGGACTACGCCGAGGTGGTGGACGTGCAGAACGACACGCAGACGCTCTCGAAGCAGCTGCAGGCCGTGATGAAGAACGACCTCGGCTGGGCCCGGCTGATCGACACGCTGAACGACACGGCCGCGGGCGCCGGGCTGACCCTCGGCGGCATCAACGGGTCCCTGACCAGTGACACCGCCGCGGCCGGTGAGACCGGCTCGACGAGCACCGGCACGTCCGGCACCGCGGCGGTCGGCACCCTGGTGATCACCGGGCACGGGCCGGACAAGGAGGCCGTGGCGGCGTACATCGAGACGCTCGGCAAACAGACCCTGGTCGCCAACCCCTTCCTGACCTCGATCAATCAGGTGGGCGAGGGAGCCGACGAGGGTGTCGACTTCAGCCTCGACCTCGACATCACCTCGGCCGCGCTGTGCGGGCGCTTCGGCGACAAGTGCGACACCGACGGAGGCAACTGATGGGCGGCAGGCACGCGGACCGGCTCTGGATGGCGGCGGGATTCGTCACCATCGTCCTGATGTCGGTGGCCGCCTGGTTCCTGCTGATCAGCCCGCAGTACACCGAGGCCAACGATCTTCAGGAACAGACCGACACCTCCCTGTCCCAGGCCACGGTCCTGCGCAAGCGCATCGTGGCGCTGAAGAAGGAGAAGGCCAACCTGGCCGAACTCAAGGCCGCCCTGAAGACGTACCAGGAAGCCCTGCCCTCCGACGCCGGCACCTCGGCTTTCCTGCGCCAGCTCCAGCAGTCCGGCACGGACCTCGGGGTCGAGGTCGGCGGCATGACCGTCGGCAGCCCGGCGGAGTCCAAGGACTCGACCGGCGTGCTCGAGCTGCCGATCCAGCTGACCGTGACGGGCAAGCCGGCGGCACTCGGCGACTTCCTGGAGCAGTTGCAGGGTGGCGGCCAGAAACGCGCCGTCCTGCTCAACTCGGCCACCTGGACGGCCAGCATGGACGCGGACGACCCCGCCAAGACCAGCATTTCGCTGCAGCTCAAAGCCTTCGTGGCGCCGCCGGTCGCGGCGGATGCACCCCAGGTCACCACCGACTGACCCTCAAGTCGCGCCGCCACCGCTCGATAAAGACGGTGATAACCGCTGTCGGAAGAGAGATGGACCGGCATGTCCCACGAACGGGCCCGCACCGCCGCGCCGCGCGCGCGGGGTGACCGCGCGCCCGGGGACGAGGGCTACACGCTGGTCGAGGTCATCGTCGCCATCGTCATCATCGGCACGGTCATGGCGGCCGCGGCGCCGTTCATGGTCCGCACGCTGTCGGTGAGCAACCAGCAGCGCACCCGGCAGCAGGCGGTCCAGATCCTCAACGACGGACTCGAGCGGGTGCGGGCCCTGGACCCGACCGCGCTGCTGTCCGGCCGCGGTCCCGTCGAGGTCCTGCAGCAGTGGAATGCGGCGCCCAGCCAGGTGAAGGCGTTCAACTTCCCCTTCGACACCGCCGCCCCGCCGACGACCCTGCCGGCCGGCTCGACGCTCGGCGTCGCCGCGCCCCTGCCCACGCGGCCGGTCCCGGTCACGATCGGCAAGGCCACCTTCAACCAGAACTTCTACGTCGGCTACTGCTGGCAGCAGAAGATCACGAGCTCGATCACCACGACCGGCGACTGCGGCGCGCAGAGCGCCAAGAACACCGTCCCGTTCTTCTGGGTCGTCGTGAGCGTCACCTGGACGCAGGGCACCGTCGTGGGCTCCACCCTCGTCAGCAACGGCGAGGACCCCGTCTTCAACATCAACACCGCGGCGCCGTCGATCATCGACCTCGACCCGCAGAGCAGCTACATCGCCACGGCCACCAGCCTGCAGATGACCGCCACCGGCGGCCGGCTGCCGCTCACCTGGTCCGCGACCGGGCTGCCGACGGGCATGACCATCGCGGCCGACACCGGCCTCATCAGCGGGACACCGACGACCGCCGGCAGCTATTCCGTCACGGTCAAGGTGCTCGACAAGGACAAGCGGGCCGACACGTCGGCGTTCGCCTGGACCATCGTGCAGCCGCTGGCGCTGACCAGCCCGGGCGACCAGACCAGCCGCACCGGCACGGCGCTCACCCTGGCCGTCACGGCGACGGGCGGCATCACGCCGCTCGCCTGGAAGGCCACCGGCCTGCCCGCCGGCCTGTCGCTCAACGCGACGACCGGCGTCATCACCGGCACGCCGACCACCGCGGCCACGACGACGACCCAGATCACGGTCACCGACTCGGGCACCCCGACGCCGCAGACGAAGACGGTCTCGTTCTCCTGGCGGGTGCTGACCCCGGTCACGCTCGCCAACCCGGGTACGCAGGCCGGCACGAACGGCACCATCGTCACGTACAACCTGCAGAACGCCGCGTCGGGCGGCCTGAAGCCGTACACCTGGACGGCCACCAACCTGCCCGACGGCACCTCGATCAACGGCTCGACCGGTGCGGTGAGCGGCCAGCTGATCCGGGGCTCGCGCTACATCACCACGGTGACCGTGACGGACGCGGCCGGCGGCACCGCGACGATGGACGTGATCGTGCTCGTCACCCAGAACTCCAGCCTGGACCTGCGCATCACATCGCCCAGCCCGACCGGGCCGCCGGACCAGAGCACCACCCAGAACGCGGCGGTCACCCTCAACCCGGCCGCGGCGCCGAGCGGTACGTACACGTGGAGCGCCACGAACCTGCCGCCCGGCCTGTCCATCAACACCTCGACCGGCGCGATCACCGGCAAGCCCACGACGAAGGGCGCCTGGACCGTGAAGCTGACTGTCAAGAGCTCGACGACGGCCGCCAACCTGATGTTCGTCTGGACCGTGAAGTGAGCGGCCGCCGGTTCTCCGAGCGCCGCGGCGACGACGGCTTCTCGCTGGCCGAGGTCATGGTGACCATGGGCATCATGTCGGTGCTCCTGGTGCTGTTCACGGGCGCGATCCTGCAGGTCTACCGGACCGTGACCGCGACGGAGACGTTGAGCGACGCGCAGAGCCAGCTCGCGCGCGCGTTCCAGAACTTCGACCGGCAGCTGCGGTACGCGTCCTGGATCGCCACTCCCGGCACCTACAGCGGCGACGGTGCCACGTACGTGGAGTTCGCCGGTCCGCTCACCACCGACTGCTACCAGCTGCGGCTCCAGCCGGGGGCCGGCAGCACCAACGCCGGCGTGCTCCAGCTGCTGACCTGGACGGCGGGCAGTCCCCCGGCGCCCGGCACCCGGGGCCGCACGATCGCGTCCCAGATCGTCACCGACTCGAGCCGGCCGCCCTACTTCGAGCTGCAGTCGGCCGGGGCGCAGCCGTACGCGAGCGCCTCCGTCGGCAACGAATTCGTGACCGCGAACCAGCGTCTGCGCATCCGTCTGACCGCCCAGGTGACCGGCGGCGGCACGACCGAGATCGACACCACATTCACCGCGCTCAACACCTCGTCCGACACGAAGGCGACGAACGCTTGCAGCGCAGGGAGGCCGACGTGAGGCGAGCATTCCCCCGCCCCTCCGACGAGGGGTCCATGCCGATGGCGATGCTCGTCGTGCTCGTCGCCATGTCGCTGACGGCCGCCATGGTGCCGATCGTGGTGAACCAGGTCGCCGGCACCCGGACGGTCACCAACCGGACAACCGCGCTCGACGTGGCGCAGGCGGGCATCGACGCCGCGGTGGCCCAGCTGCGGTCGGCCGGCAAGACCGCGGCCGGCTCGGAGGATCTCCAGGGCGACATCAGCAGCCTGCCGCCCTGCACCGGCATGTCCGGCTCGCAGGTCAAGGACGGCCCGCAATTTTCCGTCTCGCTCGTCTACTACGGCATCGCGGACACCGAGACGGGCACCCCGGCAGCGAAGCTGTCCTGCCCGCCGACGGATGTGCCGGGGACGGCGATCATCACGTCGACCGGGACGAGCGTCCCCGGCACGAAGCCCGCGCCCGGCGACAGCGGCACCCGGACCATCCAGGCCACCTACTCCTTCAAAATCAACAACGAGAACATCAGCGGCGGCGCCATCCAGCTGGCCGAGCCCGTCGTCAACCCGCTCTGCATCGACGGCGGCGACAACGCCGTCCCGGACGCCGGCACCAAGGTGACGATGAAGCTCTGCCCCGAGGGCGGCACCGGCTCCCAGCGCTTCGTCTACAACACGGACCTCAACATCATGCTCTCCGGCTCGATCGGGCCCAAGGCGACGAAGGGCATGTGCCTGCAGGCCACCTACGGGTCGAAGGCCGCGGTGGTCTTCCAGCCGTGCGCCGGCCGGATCCCGAGCCAGCAGTGGAGCCTGGACAACAACTCGCGGTTCGTCGCCTCCACCACCGACAAGAACGGCAAGACGGTGACGGGCAGCTACTGCCTGAACGCGGCGAGCGCCGGCGTCCCGAGCGACCTGATCCTCGACGGCTGCAACACCGCGAGCAACCGATCGGTCTTCCGCATGCAGACCAGCGTGGGCGCCGGCATGGCATCGGAGAAGACCAACCAGGTCGTGAACCGCCGCCAGTTCAGCCGCTGCCTGGACGTCACCAACCTCAACCAGAAGTCCGACTACATGATCGTGTGGTTCTGCAAGCAGGACCCCAACGGCGCGGTCGCCTGGAACCAGCAATGGACGCTGCCGACGCAGGCGACCTCCGCCGCCGACGCCGTCCCGGGCCGCATCCGCACGGCGGGCAGCGACGGCGCGGGTTACTGCCTCACGCCCCCGGCCACGACCGCCGGCTATGTCACGCTGACCCAGTGCGCGGCCACCGGCACCCTCAGCAGCAACCTGCTCTGGACGGTCTGGGGCAAGACCGGCGACTACGCGACGAGCTACCGCATCGTCTCCAGCAGCGGTTACTGCCTGACGCCCACCGACCTCACCGTGGCCAACCCGGACACGCACAAGGACGGCACGGCCAAGGTGAAGATCGCCGCCTGCACCAGCTCGGACCTGCAGAAGTGGAACGCCCCAGCCAACTTCACCAAGCCGCTGGCCGTCACCAACACCCTGGAGAAGTAGCGCTCAGTGCGGCAGGGAGGGGCGGCTGCTGATCATCTCCGCCTGCTGCTCCGGGGTCATCGCCTCCCAGGACTGCCGGCGGCGCTCGGCCAGGGCCGCGCGCTCCTCAGTGGAGAGACTTTCGGTCGCCCGGCGGCGGGCGGCCGCCATGAGCTCGAGCTCCTCGGGTGTGTACGTGTGCTCCACCGCGATCATTCCTTCCATGAGACTGATGAGGGCCGTCGCGGACCGGTAGCCCGCGTCGTCGAACTGCCCCAGCACCATCGTCAGGCGCCGCTGCAGCGCCCGGGCCCGGTCGATGCGGTCGGTGACCTGGTCGAGCTGCCTCAGCAGCACCTCGCGGGCCCCGGGACCGTCGCCGTCGAGCAGGCCGGCGATGGCGGGCAGGCCGAACCCGAAGCCGCGCAGGGCCAGGACCCGGTGCAGCCGCCGCACGTCGTCGTAGTCGTAGCGGCGGTGCCCGCCCCGGCTGCGGTGCGACGGGCGGACCAGCCCGATGTCGTCGTAATGGTGCAGGGTACGCACGGTGAGTCCGGTCGCCCGGGCCAGCTCGCCGATGCTCCATGTCTCCGTGCTCATGCCATGACGCTAAGACCTCCCGTAGCGTGAGGTGCAAGCCTCAGGTCGCGGGGAGGCGCCAGACCCCGGTCGCCCCGAAGATCGTCGGGCAGGCCAGGTAGGGCGGTTCCACGTCGCACGCGTACGCCCCCGCGGTCGTGATCGCCCCGGCCACCCCGGCGCCCCGGACGTCCCGGCGGATCCAGACGCGTTCCGCCGTCGTCCTGTCCTCCCGCAGCTCCACGCCGTCGGCCCACTGGGTCGGCCCGATGCGCCGGAGCACCTCGCCCGTCGTGGCGTCGACTTCCGCCGCCTGCTCGGGCGTGCCCTCGTACCCCATCAGCCGTCCCCCGGGGAAGGCGACCGCGCCGATCCAGCCGGGGTGGGACCAGCGCACGGATCCGTCCGCCGGGTCGAGCGCCGTCACCCCCGTACTGTCGGTCACGCACACCACCGCGCCGCAGTCGCCGAGGTAACCCGAGGGCACTCCGGACCGCCGCCAGATCACCGTCAGCCCGGGCAACCGGAAGGCGGTCAGCACCCCCTGCCCTCGCTCCTCACGCGACAGATACAGCCGGTCGCCCACGATCGAAGCGCCCGCATAGTCCGCGCCGCTGCCCGGCTCGGTCTCGGCCGACAGGGGTACGCCCAGCTCGCCCTCGCCCAGCCGCGCCCCGTCGGCGTACCGGAGGGTCAGCACGTGCCCGTCGAGACCGACCACAGTGATCCGCTGCGGCGGACCGGGGGCACCGTCGTCGTAGTGCACGTCCGCCCGCGCCGCGATCGGCACCCTCCAGATCAGCCCGCCCGTACGCCCGTCGACGAGACGCAGTCCGGTCCGATCGCCGCGCAGCAACACCTGACCACCGGCCAGCATCAGGATCGACGACTCCGCATCGCCGAGGTGCCAGAGCTGCCTGCCGTCGGCACCGTCCAGCACCGTCGTCCGCGCCGTGTCACCCGCGCGGGCCAGCAGCAGCCCACTGCTCTCGTCGTACCAGAGGTGCTTCACGACGTGCGGCACGGTCACCGACCAGACCACGCGGCCGGACTCCACGTCGTACCGCCGGATGCCCGCCGACGCGCCCGCCCCGAGCTCGGCGGCGAAGAGGGCCCCGGGGGCGAGGCTGAAGCCGGCGGTGGCCGTACCCCCGATCGAGAGCACCTGGACCAGCGGCCGGCCCGGCGGCGCGGCACCACCCAGAGTGATCAGCAAGGCCGCGATCGCCGGCAGGAGCAGAGCCGCGCGTGGCACCCGCGGCGGCCGGCGGGTGCCGGTCCGGGCGGGGGGCAAAGGGTAATCAAGATCAATCAAAGCCACGAACCCAGCATGCTCTTTCCGGCGCGCCAAGGGTACGGGTCAGCGCCATCTTCGTGACTGTCGGTAGGCTGCCGGTATGTCCTACACGGTCCCGCCGACCCGCACGGCTGCCGTGGTGCGCCAGCTCCGCAACGAGATCGTCACCGGGGAGCTGCCGCCCGGCACGCTGATCAAGGACGCCGAGCTGGCCGCCCGACTCGGGGTGAGCATCACCCCCGTCCGCGAGGCGATAGCCCAGCTCTCCGTCGAGGGCCTCATCGACATCGCGCCCAACCGCACGCGCCACGTCACCAAGGTGACCCAGAAGAACGCCCTCGAGCTGATCGACGTGATGAGCGTCCTGGCCTGCGCCGGCTTCGAGTGGGGCGTCGACAACCTGACCAGCACCCACCTCGACCAGATGCGCCGCCACCAGAAGGACTTCGTGGAGGGGCTGCGCTCGGGCAACGTCCTCGGCGCCGCGCCGGCGGGGGCGGAGTTCAGCAGCGTGGTCATCCTCGCCAGCGGCAACCGCGAGCTGCAGTCGCTCGTGGACCTCGTCGTCGCCCGCACCAACCGCATCCTGGTGATGACCGCCGAGAGCGACATCTTCCCGATCTGGGTGGCCGGCCACGACGACATCCTCGGCCTGCTGGACCGCGGCGACACGCAGGGCGCCGCGGCCCGCTACCGGCAGATCTACGTCGACTACCGGGCCAAGGTGGAGCGGGAGCTGTTCGCGGACGAGTGAGTCACGCCGCCTTGAGCCGCGGCAGGATCGGTTCCAGGACATCAAGGGCTTCCCGGCGTACGGCGTAGCGCGTGATCCCCCATCGCTCACGATTCCGGCGTACGGCCGCCAGCAGTTCCTCCTCGTCGCCGATGAGCAGGAACGGCACCTGGCGCAGCTCCTCCTCGGACATGCCGAGGTCCCCGGTCCACTCGCCGAGGTCCGGCTGCACCTTCTGCACGAGCACTTCCAGGGTGGCGTCGCCGCCCTCCCGCGCCAGCGCCACCTGCGCGTCGATCTGCTCGAGGCGCCACCGCGCATCGTGGGTGTGGCCGTCCTCGCGCGTGCGGCCCAGCCCGGACAGCCCGACGATGTCGGCGTGCGCACCGGCCCAGCGCAGCAGGCGGGAGTTGGCCGTACCCAGGAGCAGGGGCACCTTGTCCGCCACCGGCGGTGGCTTGCTCAGCTCGGCGTCGCGCATGGTCAGGCCGTCGCCGTCCCAGCTCACCTTCTCCCCGGCCAGCAGCCGCGTCGTCGCCTCCGCCACGGCGATGCAGCGGTCCACCCGCCCCCGAACATCCGGGCGGACCCGCCCCACCGCCTCCCACTCGACCGGCGTGTGACCCGCGCCGAGCCCGAGGAGCGCACGCCCGCCCGAGATCAGGTCCAGCGTCGCGACATCGGTGGCGAGCAGCATCGGCTCGCGGACGCCGGCGTTGACCACGTACGAGCCGAGCTTGATCGTCTCCGTCACCGCGGCCGCCGCGGCGAGCGCCACGAACGGTGCCACGCACACGCCCGGGTGATCGGCCACCAGCAACGCATCGAACCCGGCCGCCTCGGCGCGCCGCGCGGTCTCCAACCATTCGCCGGCGCTCTCCGGCTGAACCTGAAGCGAGAATTCGACCATGCGTCGATAATCGCGGCACCTCGCCCCGGAAAGCATCCGTTCTCTGCTCACCGCAGATTCCGCGCGCCGCTTAACCTGTGATCATGACTACGCCGCCCCCGTTCGACCGCGAGTTCGCCACCTTCGTCTCGCCGCCTCTGCTGCCCGCGGACATCCCCGCCGCGCGAGCCGAGCGGGCCGAGTTCCGCCTCACCGACGCCGAGCTGAGCCGCGGCGGCATGTTCACGGTCGAGGACCACCGGGACACCCCCGTGCCGCTGCTGATCCTGCGGCCGGTCGCCTTCCCCGCCGCCCGGGGCTGCATCTACTGGATCCACGGCGGCGGCATGGTGCTCGGCGACAACCGCTCCGGCGTGCTGGAGGCGCTGGACTGGGCGGAGGAGTTCGGTCTGGTCGTCGTGTCGGTGGACTACCGGCTGGCGCCCGAGCACCCGCACCCGGCGCCGGTCGAGGACTGCTACGCCGGCCTCGAATGGACCGCCTCCCGCGCCGCCGAGCTCGGCTTCGACCCGGAGCGGCTGATCGTGGCGGGCGGCAGCGCGGGCGGCGGTCTCGCGGCCGCCGTGGCGCTCATGGCCCGCGACCGGGGTGGCCCGGCACTGCGCGGTCAGCTGCTGCTGTGCCCGATGCTGGACGACCGGAACGACTCCTTCTCGGTGCGGCAGATGGCGGGCGTGGACACCTGGGACCGTACGTCGAACGCCACCGGCTGGGGCGCCCTCCTCGGCGACGCCGTCGGCGGCCCCGACACCTCCCCGTACGCCGCCCCGGCGCGCGCCACGGACCTGTCGGGACTGCCGCCCGCGTACCTCGACGTCGGCTCGGCCGAGTCCTTCCGCGACGAGGACGTCGCCTACGCGAACCGCCTCTGGCAGGCCGGCGGGGACGCCGAGCTGCACGTGTGGCCGGGCGGCTTCCACGGCTTCGACAGCGCCTTCCCCGAGGCGGTGCTGTCGCGTGACGCCCGGGCGGCCCGCTTCCACTGGCTCAACCGCCTGCTCGCCCCGTAACGCGGTTCTTTCCGCACTTGTAGCCTGCAGCCTTCGGGGCTACGTTGTTGCGGCCATAGCTGCCGGCCAATGTCTCCGGGCCGGCCGGAACGCCTTTCCCGGGCCGGGATCGAAAGGTGCAGGAACCCGTGCGAAAGAACGGCGAAGTCAGCTTCGGCGTCAAGACGACGCCGATGCACAACGACTACGAGGACATCCGGCGGGTCTGGCTGGAGGCCGACGGGTTGCCCGAGATCGAGCACGCCTGGCTCTGGGACCACATGCTGCCGCTGGCCGGCCGGAAGGACGGGAAGATATACGAGGGATGGACGCTGCTGGCGGCGCTCGCGGCGCAGACCGAGCGGCTGCGGCTGGGCCTGCTCGTGACGAGCAACCGCATCCGCCAGCCGGCCGTCCTCGGCAAGATCGCCACCACGGTCGACGTCGTCTCGCACGGCCGGTTGGTCATGGGGCTGGGCGTCGGCGGGACCGTGCAGCCCCCGGACACCGGCGGCATCGCGGGCGAGAATCCGGCCGTGGCGGAGTACGAGGCGTACGGTCTCACGCTCGTCCCGCCCGGCGAGGGCATCGAGCGCCTCGGGGAGACGGTCACCATCCTCAAGCGCATGTGGACCGAGAGCGTCTTCGACTTCGAGGGCAAGTACTACACGCTCAAGAACAACCGCAACGAGCCGAAGCCGGTCCAGGCCGGCGGGCCGCCGCTGCTGATCGGCGGCTGGGGCCGGCGGACTCTCGGCCTGGTGGCGGAGCACGCCGACATCTGGAACGTGCCCGGGCCGCCGCACAACACCGTCGAGTTCGTCGCCGAGCGCTCGCGGGTCCTCGACGAGCGGTGCGCCGAGATCGGCCGGGACCCCGCGGAGATCGCGCGGTCGGTGCAGATAGTGATCTCGTACGACGCGCCGGAGGCGGCCCGTGAGGCAGCGCTGGAGCTCATCGGGGCCGGCATCAACCACGTCGTGCTGAGCCTCCCGCGGGGATACCCCGAGGGTGTCGGGCGGTGGCTGGTCGACGAGATCATCAATCCGGTACGCGCCGAGCTGCCGGACTGAACGCGGTGTGACTTGGATCACGCCCGGACCCGGGGCGCGAATGCAAAACACCGCCCAACTCGTCGAGCTGGACGGTGTTACCGCTTCCAAGGGTGGAGCTGAGGTTACGGCATAAGAACTCTTCGATCATGGCGCAGGGCTCTGACCTGGAACTTCCTCTGGTTGGCGAGCGTCCGATTGCGCTGCTGCCGCGCGGGCCCGTTCGAGGTGCTGCTCCTGGCGCCAGCTGACGATCATGTGAGTGAGCAGCGAGACGAATGCGGCTCGCTGCTCAGGGGTCATGGCGGTGGTCTTGGGCGCGGTCAGGGTGAGCTCGGGTAGCGGTTGTCGACC
Source organism: Actinoplanes oryzae (assembly GCF_030757795.1). Classification (GTDB taxonomy): domain Bacteria; phylum Actinomycetota; class Actinomycetes; order Mycobacteriales; family Micromonosporaceae; genus Actinoplanes. The sequence continues at coordinate 318 of NZ_JAUQWH010000088.1, read as the reverse complement.
TCGACGACGGGGCGGGGTTTTGCGCTTGGCCACATCACCTTCGTAGGCGGTTCCGCGCTACGACGGGGCGGGAATGGCGAAACTCGTTTGGCTATCGCGGTGAGCTGATCGATCGGAAGGTGTCGAGGTCACGTTCTTCTGAGCCAGCCGGACACGCTAGTAGCGGTCACTAGCGCCTTGACGGCCTGAGCTGCCTGTCTCATCGCCGCGCCAGGATGAGGCAGGACGAGACCTCGCAGCAATCAGACATACCCTATCTTGGTTTTTAACCGGTGCGGCGGGGCCGGGGATTGGTTGACTTCTTCGGTTTCTTTTTGC
>NZ_JAUQWH010000087.1 GCF_030757795.1 Actinoplanes oryzae | reverse complement strand
GCAGGCGGACGCCACCAACGCGGTCGTCTCCGGCAAGGACGAGGCGATGCTGGCCGACTCGCCGGTCTGCGCGTACGCGGTGAAGCAGACCAACGGTCAGCTGGCCCTGGCCGGGGAGATCTACGACTCGGCCCCGTACGGGTACGTGCTGCCGAAGGACCAGACGGAGTTCGGCGGCGCGATCGAGGGCGCCCTCGAGGCGCTGATCGCGGACGGCACGTACAAGACGATCCTCGCCAAGTGGGGCGTCGAGGCCGGCGGGATCACCGACCCGGCCGTCAACCCCGCGGCCTGATCCGCGGCGGACATGACGACGGAAACCGAAACCGGACGGGCCCGGCCTGACGCTGTTCAGGCCGTGCCCGTCCGGCACCCCGGGCGGTGGGCGGCGATCGCGGTGCTGGCCGTGCTGGCCGCGATGTTCCTGCACCTGCTTCTCACGAACGACCGCTTCAACTGGCACTTCATCTTCGTCAGCATCGGCGACGGCAAGCGCGGGGTCATGTTCACCGGCCCGGTGCTGGAGGGCCTGCGCGGCACGATCCTGCTGACGGTCTCGTCGATGGTCATCGGTGTCGCGCTGGGCGTGGTCATCGCGATCATGCGGCTGTCGCCGAACCCGGTGCTGTCCTGGGTGGCGTGGCTCTACACCTGGGTGTTCCGGGCGGTGCCGCGGCTGGTGCTGGCGATCCTCTTCGGCAACCTGGGCATCCTGTGGGACCGGATCGGTTTCGGGGTGCCCTTCGACGCCCAGCTGGGCAAGCTGTTCGGGGTCAGCGACCTGAACCTGCAGTTCTACAGCATCAAGGCGACGGATCTGCTGTCCGGTTTCGTCGCGGGCATGCTGGCGCTGGCGCTCAGCGAGGCCGCGTACATGGCGGAGATCGTCCGCGCGGGCATCCAGTCGGTCGATCCCGGCCAGGCGGAGGCCGCGTCGGCGCTGGGGCTGTCGCGCGGTCAGGTGCTGCGCCGCATCGTGCTGCCCCAGGCGATGCGGGTCATCGTGCCGCCGACCGGCAACGAGACGATCGCGATGGTCAAGGACACGTCGCTGGTCGCCTTCGTGCCGGTGACCTTCGAGCTGTTCTTCCAGCTGCAGGCGATCAGCTCGCGGACGTTCATCGTGCTGCCGGTCCTGATCGCCGCGTGCCTCTGGTACCTGATCATCTGCAGCGTGCTGATGATCGCGCAGTTCTTCGTCGAGCGGCACTTCGGCAAGGGCTACGGTGCCACCCGTCGGTCCCGCCGGCGGCCCGTGGGCGTGGAGGGGGCGACACCGTGACCGACGCGATGGTGCGCGCGGAGAACGTACACAAATCTTTCGGGCATCTCGAGGTCTTGAAGGGTGTCGACCTCGAGGTGCGCGCGGGTGAGGTCTGCTGCGTGCTCGGGCCCTCGGGCTCGGGCAAGTCGACCTTCCTGCGCTGCATCAACCACCTGGAGAAGGTCAACGCCGGCAAGATCTTCGTCGACGGCGACCTGATGGGCTATCGCGAGCGCGGCGGCAAGCTGCACGAGCTGCGGGAGAAGGAGGTCGCCGCGCAGCGCCGGTCCATCGGCATGGTGTTCCAGCGGTTCAACCTCTTCCCGCACATGACGGTCCTGCAGAACGTCATGGAGGCACCCTGCCGGGTCAAGAAGGAGAGCAGGGCCGAGGTACGGGACAGGGCGCTCGCGCTGCTCGACCGGGTCGGCCTCGGGGCGAAGGTGGAGAACTACCCCGGGCAGCTCTCCGGCGGGCAGCAGCAGCGCGTGGCGATCGCCCGGGCGCTGGCCATGCGGCCCAAGCTGATGCTCTTCGACGAGCCGACCAGCGCGCTGGACCCGGAGCTCGTCGGCGAGGTGCTCGACGTCATGAAGGACCTCGCCCGCGACGGCATGACCATGGTCGTGGTGACCCACGAGATCGGCTTCGCCCGGGAGGTCGGCGACTCGCTGATCTTCATGGACGGGGGCGTGGTGGTCGAGCAGGGCGCCCCGCGGGACGTCATCGGCAATCCGCAGCACGAGCGAACCAGGGCATTCCTGAGCAAAGTGCTCTAAAAGTGAGCGGGGTGGTCCGCGAGAGTGTCGTACCCCGGGTCTAGAGTTCTCGGACGTGAGCGAACACGCGCAGACCCCCCGCTTGCTGCTGCTGGACGGCCATTCGCTGGCCTACCGAGCCTTCTTCGCGCTGCCCGTGGAGAATTTCTCCACGGCCACCGGGCAGGCGACCAACGCGGTGTTCGGCTTCACCTCGATGCTGATCAACATGCTCCGCGACGAGCAGCCGACGCACATCGTGGTCGCCTTCGACGTCGCCCGGCAGACCTTCCGCACCGAGATCTTCCCGGACTACAAGGCCGGCCGCTCGGAGACGCCCAAGCCCTTCCTGGGTCAGGTCAGCCTGATCAAGGAGGTCCTGCAGGCGCTGCGCATCACCGTCGTGGAGAAGCCGGGCTTCGAGGCCGACGACATCATCGGCACGCTCACCACCCAGGCCCGCGAGCAGGGCTTCGAGGTGATCATCTCGACCGGCGACCGCGACTCGTTCCAGCTCTCCGCCGAGCACGTCACGATCCTCTACCCGGTGCGTGGCGTCTCCGAGGTCTGGCGGATGACCCCCGAGGCCATCGAGGCGAAATACGGCGTGCCGCCGTCCCGCTACCGGGACAAGGCCGCCCTGGTCGGCGACTCCAGCGACAACCTGCAGGGCGTGCCCGGCGTCGGGGACAAGACCGCCGCCAAGTGGATCAACACCTACGGCGGGCTCGAGGGCGTCGTCGCCCGGGCCGACGAGATCAAGGGCAAGGTCGGCGACAGCCTGCGGGCCCACCTCGCCGGCGTCATGCAGAACTACGAGCTCAACAAGCTGCGCTGCGACCTCGAGCTGCCCGTCGGCCCGCAGGACCTCAAGTGGCAGGGCTGGGACCGCGAGGCCGTGCACCAGGTCTTCGACGCGCTGGAGTTCCGGGTGCTGCGCGAGCGGCTCTACTCCTACCTGGAGGCGGTCGAGCCCGAGGCCGAGTCCGGCTTCGACCTGGCCGGCTCAGTCCTGCGCACGGGCGAGGTGGCCGCGTGGCTCGGCACCCATGCCCTGGAGGCGCCGGTCGGCCTGGCCTTCACGGGTTCCTTCGGCCGCGGCACCGGCTCGCTGACGGGGATCGCGGTGGCCACCGGCGACGGTCCGGCGGCGTGGTTCGACCCCACGGCGCTGGATTCCTCGGACGAGCACGCCGTCGCGGCGTGGCTCGGGGATGCCGCCCGCCCCAAGATCATCCATGACGCCAAGCCGGCGATGCTGGCGCTCCGGGCCCACGGATGGGAGCTGCGCGGCCTGCGGTCCGACACCGCGCTCGCGGCCTATCTCGCCAAGCCCGACCAGCGGGCCTACGACCTCACCGACCTGGCGCTGCGCTATCTCAAGCGCGAGCTGCGCGTCGACGCCCCGGCCGACGGGCAGCTCGACCTGCTCGCCGGCGTGAGCGACGAGGGTGCCGTCGCCGAGCAGAATGTCATGCTGCGCGCCCGGGCCACCCTCGACCTGGCCGACACCCTCACCGAGGAGCTGTCCCGCGACGAGGGGGCGTCGCAACGGCTGCTCATGGAGGTCGAGCAGCCGCTGGAGATCGTGCTCGGCGAGATGGAGCACCTGGGCATCGCCGCCGACACGCACTACCTGGGCGAGCTGGAGGCGCACTTCGCCGCCGAGGTCAAGGCGGCCCAGCAGGCGGCGCACGCGGTCGTCGGCCGCGAGTTCAACCTGGGCTCGCCCAAGCAGCTGCAGGAGATCCTCTTCGTCGAGCGCAACCTGCCCAAGACCAAGAAGATCAAGTCGGGCTACACGACCGACGCCGACGCGCTGCAGAGCCTGTTCGCCCAGACGGGCGACCCGGTGCTCGAGCACCTGCTGCGCCACCGCGACGTCGCCAAGCTCAAGTCGACGGTCGACGGGCTGCTCAAGTCGGTCTCCGACGACGGGCGCATCCACACCACGTTCAACCAGACCGTCGCCGCCACCGGCCGGCTGTCGTCCACCGACCCCAACCTGCAGAACATCCCGATCCGCACCGAGGAGGGCCGCCGCATCCGCCGCGCCTTCGTCGTGGGCGAGGGCTTCGAGTCGCTGATGACCGCCGACTACAGCCAGATCGAGATGCGGATCATGGCGCACCTGTCCGGCGACGAGGCGCTGATCGGCGCGTTCAACTCCGGCGCCGACTTCCACGCCGCCACCGCCTCGTCGGTCTTCCACGTGCCGGTCGAGGAGGTCGTGCCCGACCAGCGGCGCAAGATCAAGGCGATGAACTACGGGCTGGCGTACGGGCTGAGCGCCTTCGGGCTGTCCAACCAGCTCTCCATCAGCACGGAGGAAGCCCGTGGCCTGATGAACGAGTACTTCGAGCGCTTCGGCGGCGTCCGCGACTACCTGCAGGCCGTGGTGCGCCGCGCGGTGCAGGACGGCTACACGGCCACGATCCTCGGCCGGCGCCGCTACCTGCCCGACCTGAGCAGCGACAACCGCCAGCGCCGCGAGATGGCCGAGCGGATGGCGCTCAACGCCCCGATCCAGGGCTCGGCCGCCGACATCATCAAGGTGGCGATGCTGCACGTCGACACCGCGCTGCGCGAGGCCGGGCTGGCGTCGCGGATGCTGCTGCAGGTGCACGACGAGCTCGTCTTCGAGGTCGCGCCGGGGGAGCGGGAGGCACTGGAGGAGCTGGTGCGGCGCGAGATGGGCGGGGCCTACCCGCTGTCGGTGCCGCTCGAGGTCTCCGTGGGCCTCGGCCAGGACTGGAACGGCGCCGACCACTGACACGCCGCGTCCCACGGGCGCCGTGCCCGCCGGGGCCGCGGCCGGGGCCGCTGTCGGTGATTCGACAGTCTGTGCACTGGGGACGGTGGGGGGTCGCTGACCGGTCGGGGGAACCGCCTACGGGTGGGACTTTCGGGCAGTTTTCGCGGCCCTTCCGGCAGCGGGCTTCCATGCCTCACGAACGGCGCTGAGCTGGGGAAACGCCATTCCGGCGAGGGGCGGCAATGGTGCTGTGGAATGCATTCTGGCGCTCTGCGACGACAATCTCGCACAGCGGCTACATCGCGGGCGGACACCGGCGCCTCCGGCTTGCCCCGCTCTGCAAGGGTGGTCTGATGCCAACCACTTCGCTCGACGTGACATCGCTGTCGGAGGCGTGGGCGCCGGTGATCCATCGCCCGCTGGAGGCCGACCAGGCGCGCGCCTACGCGCCGATGTTCAAGGCGCTGGGCGATCCCGTCCGCCTGCGCCTGCTGTCGATGATCGCCTCCGCGGGCGGCGGCGAGGTCTGCGTCTGCGACCTGACCGGCTCGTTCCAGCTGACCGGCCCGACGATCTCGCACCACCTCAAGGTCCTGCGCGAGGCCGGCCTGGTCGACTGCGACCGCCGCGGCACCTGGGTCTACTACCGCCTGGTGCCCGCCCCGCTGGCGCTGCTGGCCGGCCTGCTCGACGTCACGAAGGCCACCGCCACCGTCTGACCGTCCGGCAGGCCACCGCCACCGCCTGACCGTCCGGCAGCCACCGTTACCGTCACCGCCGACAGGCCACCGTTACCTTCACCGCCGACAGGCCACCGTCGGCGCCACCGTCGACAGGCCACCGTCACCGCCACCGTCCGACCGTCCGGCTGGCCGGCGTCCATGCGCCGGCCTGCGCCGCCCGGCCGGTGTGCCCGCTGTCGCGAGCGTGACCCGGGCGCCGGCCGGCCTCCCGCGCACCGGCGGCGCCCGCCCGGCGTCACTTCTTCAGCGGATCGTGACCCCAGTTCATCAGCGAGTAACGCCACTTGGTGTCCTTGACGTCGCCCTGCGGCCGCTGCGCCAGGTGCCGGTGCACGTAGCCGACGACCTTGCGCATGTGCGCCTCGTCCTGGTCGCTCAGGTCGGCCTTCCGGGTGTGCAGCAGCTTCACGATCTTGCGGCCGCTGTCGTGGCCCACGGACTCGCCGCCGCCCGACTTCTGGCCGACCTCGCGCGACTCGTCGGTCCCCAGCCACTTCTCCAGCTCGGACGCGGTCATGTTGACGGCGTCCTTGAACTCGGCGTACGTGTCACTTGCCATGCTTCAGCGCCTCCTCCTTGTGCACCGCCGTCGCCCCGGTCTTGTCGCTCTTGACCTTGTACTGCGGCTCGTCGGGGGAGGCGGCCACCGTGCGGCCGGACTCCTCGGTGCGGGAGGTGATCTTCTTCTCGACCGTGCCCTCGACCGTCTCGCCGTGGCTCTTCCAGGACACCTTCGTACCTTTTCGCAGGCTCATGACCTGCTGGTACCCGGGCCCCGGGGGTCGTAACAGGTCAGCCCAGACGGGCGACGAAGATCGCCGTGCCGGGGAAGAGGCGGCCGCGCAGGGGGCTCCACTGGCCCCAGATCTGCTCGTGCCCCTCCGGCCACTCCGGCTCGATCAGGTCCTCCAGGACGAAGCCGGCGGCGACCAGCTCGCGGACCCGGTCGCCGAGGGTGCGGTGCTGCTCGACGTAGGTCGGGGTGCCGGCGGCGTCCTGCTCCACGTACGGGCGGCGGTCGAAGTAGGGGTGGATCGCCAGCAGGCCGTCCTCGCCCGGGTCGTCGAGGAAGATCCACCGCATCGGGTGGGTGAGCGAGTAGACCCACCGGCCGCCGGGGCGCAGCACCCGGGCGACCTCGCGCATGACCGCGGCGGAGTCGGCGACGAAGGGGATCGCGCCGAAGGCCGTGAAGACGATGTCGAACGCGTCCGTGGCGAACGGCAGGGCCAGCGCGTCGGCCTGGACCAGCGGCACCTCGACGCCGGAGCGCTCCGCCCCCGCGCGGGCCTGGCGCAGCATGCCGGCGCTCAGGTCCATGGCGACCACCTCCGCGCCCTGGCCGTCCAGCCAGCGGGCGGCGGCCGCGGCCCCGGCGCCCAGCTCCAGGACGCGCTTGCCGCGCACGTCACCCAGCAGCCGGACGTCCGCCTCGCGCACGCCCTCCGGGCACCACACGAAGTCGGCGTCGCCGAGGAAGGCGCCGTGCTCGTCCTGGTAGTCGTCCGCGTCGAGGTCCCACCAGTGCCGGCTGGCGACGCGGCTCTCGTCGTCGGTCACCGGTCGGCGCAGGGTCACGTGCTCTTCGATCACCGGGCCACCGTACGTTCTCCGGAGGTTGATCCGCTCTGCGCGTACCCGGATCGGGAATGCGGCGGAGGCCAGGGGGGCAAAACAGCACGTAACGGGCGTGCTGACGGGTTTGGCGGGAACAATGTGCCTCGGTCCGCAGGAGGGCTTGCAACCTGTGGTAATGCGCACTGTAAGCTAGTCGATGCGCTCGCGGATCGTGTGCCTCGGCAGGGAGCAGGTTCCGCAAGTCGTCGGTCCAGCATGATTCTGACTCGCCTGATCGCCCGGCTCCACGCTCGTGATCACCGGATGTTCGTGCTGTGCCCGTCGTCAGGTCCGTGCGGCGCAAGAGACACCACGAAACCATCCGTTCGGAGCAACAGTCCACATGACGAGCAGCATCGAGGCCACCTCGAGCGCCAACCGGGTCACCGTCGACGATCTCGGCTCGGAGGAAGCTTTCCTCGCAGCCATCGACGAGACCATCAAGTACTTCAACGACGGTGACATTGTCGAAGGCACCGTCGTCAAGGTCGATCGGGACGAGGTCCTGCTCGACATCGGCTACAAGACCGAGGGCGTCATCCCCTCGCGCGAGTTGTCGATCAAGCATGACGTGGACCCCGCGGAAGTGGTGTCGGTCGGAGACCACATCGAAGCCCTCGTCCTCACCAAGGAGGACAAGGAAGGCCGCCTGATCCTCTCGAAGAAGCGCGCGCAGTACGAGCGTGCGTGGGGCACCATCGAGAAGATCAAGGAGGACGACGGCGTCGTGCGCGGCTCCGTCATCGAGGTCGTCAAGGGTGGCCTCATCCTCGACATCGGCCTGCGTGGCTTCCTCCCCGCCTCCCTCGTGGAGATGCGTCGCGTCCGTGACCTCCAGCCCTACGTGGGCCGGGAGCTCGAGGCGAAGATCATCGAGCTGGACAAGAACCGCAACAACGTGGTCCTGTCCCGCCGGGCGTGGCTGGAGCAGACCCAGTCCGAGGTCCGCACCGAGTTCCTCAACAAGCTGCAGAAGGGCCAGGTCCGCAAGGGCGTCGTGTCCTCCATCGTCAACTTCGGTGCCTTCGTGGACCTGGGTGGCGTGGACGGCCTGGTGCACGTCTCCGAGCTCTCCTGGAAGCACATCGACCACCCGTCCGAGGTCGTCGAGGTCGGCCAGGAGGTCGAGGTCGAGGTGCTCGACGTCGACCTGGACCGCGAGCGCGTCTCGCTGTCGCTGAAGGCGACCCAGGAAGACCCGTGGCGCCAGTTCGCCCGCACCCACGCGATCAACCAGATCGTGCCGGGCAAGGTCACCAAGCTGGTCCCGTTCGGTGCGTTCGTCCGCGTGGACGACGGCATCGAGGGCCTGGTGCACATCTCCGAGCTGGCCGAGCGGCACGTCGAGCTGCCCGAGCAGGTCGTCCAGGTGGGCTCCGACGTCCTCGTCAAGGTCATCGACATCGACCTCGAGCGTCGTCGCATCTCGCTGTCGCTCAAGCAGGCCAACGAGGGCTTCGTCGAGGGCGAGGAGCACTTCGACCCGACCCTCTACGGCATGGCTGCCACGTACGACAACGAGGGCAACTACATCTACCCGGAGGGCTTCGACCCGGAGACGGGCGAGTGGCTCGAGGGCTTCGACGCCCAGCGCGAGACCTGGGAGAAGCAGTACGCCGAGGCTCGCGAGCGCTGGGAGGCCCACACCAAGCAGGTGCAGGCGTCCCGCGACGCCGACGCCGAGGCCGCGCTCAACCCGGTTCCGGCCGGCGGCGTGACCTCGTCCTCCTCCACGTCGACCTCCTCCTCCACGAGCTCGTCCGCCCCGGCGCGCTCGAACGAGGAGCCGGCCGGCACCCTGGCCACCGACGAGGCCCTCGCCGCCCTGCGCGAGAAGCTCGCCGGCGGCAAGAACTGAGCACCGCCTCCTGACCCGGTCCCCGGCCGCTGACGGCCGGGGCCCGGCACGGACCCGGAAGCCGCCCATCCGCCACGCGCGGGTGGGCGGCTTTTTCGTGGCTGGCCCGCACGCGGCGGCTCCGGAATACTGGGCGCGTGCTCAAGGTGGGGTTGACCGGAGGGATCGGGGCCGGGAAGAGCGCCGTCGCGCGCCTGCTGGCCGAGCGCGGCGCGGTGATCATCGACGCCGACGTCCTGGCGCGCGAGGTGGTCGCGCCCGGCACCGAGGGCCTGGCCGCCGTCGCCGGGACCTTCGGCCCCGAGGTGCTCACGCCCGCGGGAGAGCTGGACCGCCCGGCCCTCGGCACCCGGGTCTTCGCCGACGCCGAGGCCCGGCGCGCCCTGGAGCAGATCATCCATCCCCGGGTACGCGCCCGGACCGCGCACCTGACGGCCGCCGCGCCGCTCGACGCCGTCGTCGTCAACGACGTGCCGCTGCTCGTGGAGACCGGGCTCGCCCCCACGTACCACCTGGTCGTGGTCGTGGAAGCCGACCCGGAGACCCGCATCACCCGGCTCGTGGAGACCCGCGGCATGACCCGCGAGCAGGCCGCCGCCCGGATCGCCGCGCAGGCCGGCGACGACGAGCGACGGGCCGCCGCGGACGTCGTGATCAGCAACTCCGGGACGCTCGCCGAGCTGGAGACCCAGGTCGCGCGGCTGTGGCGGGAGCGGCTGCTGCCGTACGAGCGGAATGTGCGGTTGTCCCGCTATGCCGTCACCGACGGGCGGTTGCGGGTCGCGGAGCCGGACGCGACGTGGCCGGCGCAGGCGGCGCGGATCATCGCGCGCATCGACCACGTGCTGCAGCCGCTGGGCCTCGGCGGCGGGCTCACGCACATCGGGTCGACCGCGGTGCCGGGCCTGCCCGCGAAGGACCTGATCGACCTCATGCTCGCCGTGCCCACGCTGACGGCGGCCGACGACGTGGCGGGGGCGCTCGCCGGTGCGGGGCTGCCGCGGCGTCCGGGGGAGTGGGCCGACAACGCCCGCGGGGTGTCCGGCGCGACCTGGCCCAAGCGGCTGCACGGCAACGCGGATCCGGGGCGGCCGGTCCACCTCCACGTCCGGGTGACCGGGTCGCCGGGGTGGCGCTTCGCCCTGCTCATGCGCGACCACCTGCGGGCGGTGCCGGAGGCGCGGGACGGCTACGCGGCGGCGAAGGCGGGCTGGGCCGGGCAGCACGCGGACGTGGCGGGCTATGCGGAGGCCAAGGAGCCGTGGTTCGACGCGGAGGCCGAGGCGGCTCACGCATGGGCGGAACGGGTGGGTTGGCAGCCCTGATCCGCCGGCTGCCTGCAGCAGGGGCGCTCGCGGCGGGCGGTCGTGCGGTGTGGCACGGCCCTCCCGGACGCGCTCGCCGGCGGCACCGGGGCTGCGATCCGTGGAGTCCCCCCGGGGCGCCGCGTGGTGGCACCGGCCGGGCGGCAGGCCGCCGCGAGCGACCTACCCGACCAGTCTGAACCGCTCCCCGGTGGCGGACAATGCCTGGTCGCGGGGCGGAATACGCACCATCGGCACGGCGGGCGCGGAAACTTGTCACACCCCCGACGTACGGTGGGTCCATGGCGCTCGACATCCCACGACTCGACGGCACCTTCGAGGTCGTCAGCGAATACCAGCCGGCCGGTGACCAGCCCGCGGCCATCGCCGAGCTGGAGCGCCGGGTGCGCCGGGGCGACCGCAACACGGTCCTGCTCGGGGCCACCGGCACCGGCAAGAGCGCGACGACCGCGTGGCTCATCGAGAAGCTGCAGCGGCCGGCGCTCGTCCTCGCCCCCAACAAGACGCTGTGCGCGCAGCTCGCCAAGGAGTTCCGCGAGCTGCTGCCCAACAACGCCGTCGAATACTTCGTCAGTTACTACGACTACTACCAGCCCGAGGCGTATATCGCCCAGACGGACACCTACATCGAGAAGGACTCGTCGGTCAACGAGGAGGTCGAGCGGCTGCGGCACTCGGCCACCATGTCGCTGCTCACCCGGCGCGACGTGATCGTGGTCGCGACCGTCTCGGCGATCTACGGCCTGGGCACCCCGCAGGAGTACCTCGAGCGGGCCGCCAAGGTCCAGGTCGGCCAGGAGTGGGACCGCGACCAGCTGCTGCGCCGCCTCGTCGACATTCAGTACAGCCGCAACGACATGGCGTTCCAGCGCGGCACGTTCCGCGTGCGCGGCGACACGCTGGAGATCATCCCGGCGTACGAGGAGCTCGCCGTCCGGATCGAGTTCTTCGGCGACGAGATCGAAAAGCTCTACTACCTGCACCCGCTCACCGGCGACATCGTGCGCGAGGTCGACCAGCTCGTGATCTTCCCGGCCACGCACTACGCGGCCGGCCCCGAGCGCATGGAGCGCGCCATCCGCGACATCGAGGCCGAGCTCGAGGAGCGCCTCGCCGAGCTGGACAGGCAGGGCAAGCTGCTGGAGGCCCAGCGGCTGCGGATGCGCACGACCTACGACATCGAGATGATGCGCCAGGTCGGCTTCTGCAACGGCATCGAGAACTACTCGATGCACATGGACGGCCGCTCGTACGGCGACCCGGCCTACACCCTGCTCGACTACTTCCCCGACGACTTCGTCACCGTCATCGACGAGTCGCACGTGACGATCCCGCAGATCGGCGGGATGTACGAGGGGGATGCCTCCCGCAAGCGCATCCTCATCGAGCACGGCTTCCGGCTGCCCAGCGCCGCGGACAACCGGCCGCTGCGCTTCGACGAGTTCCTCGAGCGGGTCGGCCAGATGGTCTTCCTCTCCGCGACGCCCGGGCCGTGGGAGATGCAGGAGGCCCAGGGGGAGTACGTCGAGCAGGTCATCCGCCCGACCGGCCTGGTCGACCCCGAGGTCGTGGTCAAGCCCACCAAGGGCCAGATCGACGACCTCATGCACGAGATCAAGCTGCGCACCGAGCGCGACGAGCGGGTCCTGGTCACCACGCTGACCAAGAAGATGGCCGAGGACCTCACCGACTACCTCCTGGAGAACGGCATCCGGGTGCGCTACCTGCACTCCGAGGTCGACACCCTGCGCCGCGTCGAGCTGCTCAAGGAGCTGCGCAAGGGCGACTACGACGTCCTGGTCGGCATCAACCTGCTGCGCGAGGGCCTCGACCTGCCCGAGGTGTCGCTGGTCGCCATCCTCGACGCCGACAAGGAGGGCTTCCTGCGCAGCGGCCGCTCCCTGATCCAGACGATCGGCCGCGCGGCGCGCAACGTCTCCGGCCAGGTCCACATGTACGCGGACAAGATCACCCCGTCGATGCGCGAGGCGATCGAGGAGACCGACCGGCGCCGCGCCAAGCAGGTCGCGTACAACGAGGCCCACGGCATCAAGCCCGAGCCCCTCCGCAAGAAGATCCACGACATCCTCGACGACATCTACCGCGAGGCCGAGGACACCGACACCACCCTCGGCAGCCACTCCGTCGGCGGCGCCGGGCGCCAGATGTCGCGCGGCAAGGCCCCCGTCCCGGAGACCCGCTCCAAGGGCCGCGCCGCCGCCACCGCCCCGGCCCGCGAGGGCATGGCCCGCGCCGAGCTGGCCCAGCTCATCCAGGACCTCAACGACCAGATGCTGGCCGCGGCCCGCGAGCTGCAGTTCGAGCTGGCGGCCCGGATCCGCGACGAGATGTCCGAGCTGAAGAAGGAGCTGCGCGGCATGGACGTGGCGGGCGTGCGCTGAGCCGGAAGGGCGGGTGCCGCCCGCCCTTCCCCGGCGGGTCCACCCGCTGCAGCCGACGAGCGCCGTCGCCCGCCCTTCCCCCGTTCCTCCGCGCAGGCGAGTCGTCCGCCCGGCCCGGCCGGGCGGCCTTCTTCGCGGGTCAGATGGCGTCGGGCCGGCCTAGCGCCGGATGGCGTTCCCCGGGTTGCGCGTACCAGGCCGCGTCCCCGTCGGGCAGCGTGGTGCCGATCCGGAGCCTGGCCCAGTCGTCGAGATCCGGCAGGTCGGCGGGGTCGAACCAGCCGACCTCGGTGGACTCGTCGTCGTTGACGCGCGCCTCCCCGCCGACCGCCCGGCAGCGGAACCACACGTTGAGGTATTCGCACGAGTCGCCGTTCGGGTAGACGACCGGGTGCGTGGCGACGCCGCCGACCCGCTCGATCTCCGCCCGTACGCCGGTCTCCTCGAAGACCTCGCGCAGGACGGCATCCGCCGGCTGCTCCCCGGGGTCGATGACGCCGGCCGGCAGCGACCACCGGCCGTTGTCGCTGCGGCGGGCGAGCAGGATCCGGCCGCCGGAGTCGCGGACGACGGCACTGACGCCCGGCAGCAGAAGCAGGTCGTTCCCGATGTGGGCGCGCATCCTGGCGATGTAGGCGGAGACAGGCATGCGCCGACCCTATCGAGGAAGATCAACTGCTCGGCGGTAATCCGGTGGGCCCGCCGGGGCTGCCGTCCTACGCTCGGGCGCGTGTCGGAGATCTCGTGGACGGTGGGCCCGCAGGCGACGGTGGAGGAGCTGAGCGGTCTCGTCCGGCGGTGCCTCGCGCGGGACGGCGGGTTGCCGCTCGCTGCCTCCCCGGAGTTCGTGCGCAGCCGGTGGCTCGGAGGCCGGGCCGCCGGGGTGCAGGGGCGTACGGAAGACGGGCGGCTCGTCGCCGCCGGGGCGCTGCGGGCGGCCTCGCGGGAGGCCCCGTCGGCGGCCGGGGGAGCGGTGCCGGACGCGCCGGCGGGTTCGGTGATCGCCGGGATGGTCGATCCCGGGTTCCGCGCGGCGGGGCTGGGCGCGCGGCTGCTCGATGTGGCCCTCGCCGAGGCGCGGCGGCTCGGCGGGCCGATCACGGTGGAGACGGAGTCGTGGACGCCCGCGGCCGATCACCTGTTCGGCACGCGCGGGCTGCGGCAGACCTTCGCTGAGGACGTGCTGCGGTACGACTTGGCGCACGAGGTGCCCGAGCCGCGGTGGCCCGGCGGAACGGTCCTGCGGGAGTGGTCCGGCGGGACGGCGCTGCGCTTCTTCGCGGCTTACGAGGCGGCCTTCCGGGAACGTCCCGGCTTCCCGGGCTGGACGGCCGGCGAGTGGATCGGCGACGAGGACGACGACTTCAGGCCCGAGTGGTCGGTGCTGGCCACGCTGCCGGACGGATCCGACGCCGGCTTCATCACCGGTTCCGCGGCTTTTTTCACCAGCTCCGCGGGTCCTGTCACGGGTTCCGCGGGTCCTGTCACTGGTTCCGCGGGTCCTGTCACGGGTTCCGCGGCTTTTGTCACCGGCTCCGCGGGTTTTGTCACCGGCTCCTCGACTTTTGTCACCGGCTCCTCGGCTTTTGTCACTGGCTCCTCGGCGGGGCTCGGGCCGGAGGTGGGGGCGGGCTGGATCGATCAGGTCGGTGTGGTGCCGGCGGCGCGCGGGCGGGGGATCGGCGGGGCGCTGGTCACCGAGGCCCTGCGGCGGATGCGGGCCGCCGGTGCCGCCGAGGCGTGGCTGACCGTCAATGTCGACAATCGGGCGGCCGGGTTGTACCGGCGGCTGGGCTTCGAGGATCGGGGACGGCGCGCCCGGTACGGGCTTTTGAGCTAGGTTCCTAGGATGACCAAGCGGGTGATCGGCGGGCCACATCACGATCGGTGAATGTCGTTCTTCGGACCGTTCCCAGTGTTTGCGACGGGCGTCCCGGCATGTGCAAGGGAGCGTCCCAGCATGCGCACCGGCGGCCTACCGGCGCAAACGTCGCGGGCGAGCCGAGGTGCCGTATCGCAGAGTGCCATCTAGCAGCCGGAATGCGCTTTCCGCCCGGATGTGGGAACGGCTGGCGGCGAGACACTCGACACTGTTGGCTGGGGTCATGTGCCAACTCGCGCAGCGATGCGACACAATGGCAGCCGTAGGAGGGGAGTATTCCTTCGCGCCGGTCTCGTCAACACGGTCTGCATCCTCGCGGGTGCACCCGGGGCCGGCGGTTCTTGTGCGACGTGTCCAGCGTCGCGCGGGGGCGGAAGAGACCTCCGGCCGCACTTCGCCGCGATCGGCCCGCAAGCCGACGCGGCGTTACTTCGTGTCTGCCGGAGGTTCTCGTTGAACGTCTCTGCCTGGGTCTGGTTCGCCACCCTCGGAGCCCTTGTCGTCATGCTCGCCATCGATCTGCTGATCGTCGGGCGGCGCCCCCACGAGCCGAGCATGCGCGAGGCGGGCGGCTGGGTGGCCTTCTACATCGGGCTCGCCATCGTCTTCGGCCTCGGGCTCTGGCTCTTCTCGGGCGGGCAGGCCGCCGGTGAGTTCTACGCCGGCTGGCTCACCGAATACTCGCTGAGCGTCGACAACCTCTTCGTCTTCATGATCATCATGTCGCGGTTCGCGGTGCCCCGTCAGTTCCAGCAGAAGGTGCTGCTGATCGGCATCGTGCTCGCCCTGGTCATGCGGGGTGCCTTCATCGCCGCCGGCGCCGCGCTCATCGAGCAGTTCTCGTGGGTCTTCTACATCTTCGGCGCGTTCCTGGTCTACACCGCGGCGACGCTGCTCAAGAGCGACGAGGACGAGGAGTTCAAGGAGAACATTCTCATCCGCTGGTCGAAGCGCGTCTTCCCGGTGTCGAGCTCCTTCGACAGCGGCCGCATGACGATCGTCACCGAGACCGGCCGCCGGCTCTTCACGCCGATGCTCATCGTGATGATCGCGATCGGCACCACGGACCTGATCTTCGCGCTCGACTCGATCCCGGCGATCTTCGGCATCACCAAGGAGCCGTACCTGGTCTTCGCCGCGACGGTGTTCGCCCTGATGGGTCTGCGGCAGCTCTACTTCCTGCTCGGCGGGCTGCTGGAGCGCCTGGTCTACCTCAACATCGGGCTGGCCTTCGTGCTCGGCTTCATCGGCGTCAAGCTCTTCCTCGAGGCGCTGCACACCAACTCGCTGCCGTTCATCAACGGCGGCCACGGGGTGCACTGGGCGCCGGAGATCCCGATCTGGCTGTCGCTGCTGGTCATCGTCGGCACCCTAGGCATCGCCACCGTCGCGAGCCTCGTCAAGTCGTCCCGCGACCGCAAGAAGGAGCTCGTCGACTCGGCCGCCTGAGCGGCCCACGAGCAGACCCCAGCACGGGTACGGGCAGAGCAACACGCCCGTACCCGTGCTGCGTTCGCGCGTCCCTGGCCCGTGCTGCGTTCGCGCGCCCCTGGCCCGAGCCGCGTTCGCGTGTCCGGTCGTGCACCCGGGCCGCCTTCGTGCCCTTGCTGCGTTCGCGTGGTTTCGATGACCGGAGCGTGACCGCGGTGCCGAGTTGCCCGGAGTGGCGTGCAACGCGTGGTGTGGCGTGACGGCGTGCGGCGGCGCAGGCAGCGGCGTGACGGCGTGCGGGGCGCAGGCAGCGGCGTGGCGGCGGCGCGGGGGCGTGGGCGGCGTGGCGGGACGCAAGCGGCGTGACGGCAGCGCGGAACGCGAGGGCGCAAGCGGCGTGACGGCAGCGCGCGACGCGGGGGCGCAAGCGGCGTGACGGCGGCGCGGGGCGAGTGGCGTGCGGCCGTGCCGGGGCGCGGGTGGCGTGGCGGCAATGCGAGTGGCGTGACGGCCGTGCTGGGGCGCGGGTGGCGTGGCGGCGGCGCGGGTGGCGTACCGGAAAGGGGAGAGCCCCACCCCCGGAGCGGGAGTGGGGCTCTGCCGGCTGGGGAAGCGCTCAGCCCTGGTGCTTGCGGCGGGCGGCGGCGCGGCCTCGGGTCTGCTGGTCGAGGACGACCTTGCGGATGCGGACCGCGCTCGGGGTGACCTCGACGCACTCGTCCTCGCGGCAGAACTCGAGGGCCTGCTCCAGGGACAGCTTGCGCGGCGGGATCAGCTTCTCGGTCTCGTCGGCGGTCGACGAGCGCATGTTGGTGAGCTTCTTCTCCTTGGTGATGTTGACGTCCATGTCGTCGGCGCGGCTGTTCTCGCCGACGATCATGCCTTCGTAGACCTCGGTGGTGGGCTCGACGAAGAGCTGGCCGCGCTCCTGCAGGTTGGTCATCGCGAAGGCGGTCACGACGCCGGCGCGGTCGGCGACCAGGGAGCCGTTCTGGCGGGTGCGGAGCTCGCCGAACCACGGCTCGTACTTCTCGAAGAGGTGGTGCATGATGCCGGTGCCGCGGGTCTCGGTGAGGAACTCGGTGCGGAAGCCGATCAGGCCGCGCGCCGGGACCAGCCACTCCATGCGGAGCCAGCCGGTGCCGTGGTTGATGAGCTCCTCCATGCGGCCCTTGCGGGTGGAGAGCAGGGTGGTGATGGCGCCCATGTACTCGTCGGGGGCGTCGATGGTCAGGCGCTCGACCGGCTCGTGGATCTTGCCGTCGATGACCTTGGTGACCACCTGGGGCTTGCCGACGGTCAGCTCGTAGGACTCGCGGCGCATCTGCTCGACCAGGATGGCCAGCGCCAGCTCGCCACGGCCCTGGACCTCCCACGCGTCGGGGCGGTCGGTCGGCAGGACGCGGAGCGAGACGTTGCCGATGAGCTCCTTGTCGAGGCGGTCCTTGACCATGCGGGCCGTGACCTTGCCGCCCTTGACCTTGCCGACCAGCGGCGAGGTGTTGGTGCCCAGGACCATGGAGATGGCCGGCTCGTCGACGCTGATCAGCGGCAGGGGCACCGGGTTCTCGGCGTCGGCGAGGGTCTCACCGATCATGATCTCCTGGATGCCGGCGATGGCCATGATGTCGCCGGGGCCCGCGCTCTCGGCCGGCTTGCGCTCGAGGCCCTCGGTGATCAGCAGCTCGGAGATGCGGACGTTGCTGACCGTGCCGTCGGTCTTGCACCAGGCGACGGTCTGGCCCTTGCGAATGGTGCCCTGGTGGACGCGGCAGAGGGCGAGGCGGCCGAGGAACGGCGAGGCGTCGAGGTTGACGACGTGGGCCTGCAGCGGCGCGCCCTCGGTGTAGGTCGGGGCGGGGATCGTCTCGAGGATCGTGGTGAACAGCGGCTCGAGGTCGGAGCTGTCGTCGGGGACGGCGCCGTCCTTGGGCTGGTTGAGCGAGGCGATGCCGTCGCGCGCGCACGCGTAGACGATCGGGAACTCGATCTGCGTCTCGTCGGCGTCGAGGTCGAAGAAGAGGGCGTACGTGTCGTCGACGACCTCCTTGATCCGCGCGTCGGGCCGGTCGACCTTGTTGATGACCAGGATGATCGGCAGCTTGGCGGCGAGCGCCTTGCGCAGCACGAAGCGCGTCTGGGGCAGCGGGCCCTCGGACGCGTCGACGAGCAGCACGACGCCGTCGACCATGGTGAGGCCGCGCTCGACCTCACCGCCGAAGTCGGCGTGGCCGGGGGTGTCGATGATGTTGATCGTGACGGGGCCGTCGCCGGACGGCGGCTGGTAGCTGATCGCCGTGTTCTTGGCGAGAATGGTGATGCCCTTTTCCCGCTCCAGGTCCATCGAGTCCATGACGCGGTCTTCCATCTCGCCGCGCGCGTGGGACTGCCCGCCCTGTCGCAGCATGGCGTCGACCAGGGTGGTCTTACCGTGGTCGACGTGAGCGATGATGGCGACGTTGCGGAGGTCGGTGCGGGTCTGCATACCCCCATTGTCCCCGGTCTCGGTTGCCGTCGCGGCCCCGGGGTCGATCGCCGGACGCCTCTGCGCCCCCGTCCTGATCGTCCCTTTTCCGGGGCGGCGGGGAGACGCTGCCTCCTGTTAGCGTGCGACCACTGATCGGTTACCTGGGGAGGGGCCGTCGATGGGTCGCGGGATCACCTGGGCGGCGGCGGTACTTGCGCTGGTCGTGGGCACGGGCTGCGGGATGATGAACAACCAGGAGGCCGACCCGGTCGCGGCCGAACCAGTCGCCGCGGCCGTCCCGTCGGAGGAGACGGAAGTCGTCACCCCTGAGCCCGACGTGACGTCCGACACGCCCTCGCCCTCCCCGTCTCCCTCGAAGTCGCGGAAGGCGTCGAAGAAGCCGAAGCCGGCCACGACGAGCGCCACCCCGACCGAGGACCCGAACAACTTCCAGGCCCCGGAATGCGCCGAGTACGACGGCAAGGCGGTCAGCAAGAGCAAGGCCAAGTCGGCGCTCACCGCGGCGGCCGCCAGGAGCTACTGGCCCAAGTCGGCGCCCGGCCTCAAGATCCCGAAGCGCCTCGTGCTCGTCACGGCCTGGCACGAAAGCGGCTGGCAGTCCAACATCGTCAACTGCGACGGCGGCCACGGCCTCATGCAGGTGATGCCCGACACCGAGGCCTTCATCAACCAGCGCTTCGAGCAGGGCTACGACGCGCAGGACTACAAGCAGAACGCGATCCTGGGCGTCAACTATCTCGCCTGGCTGACGAAGGCGTTCGGCGACCAGTACTTCGACGGCAGGTACGACCTCAGCTCGGCCCGGTGCGAGAGCATGTCGGACACGTGCCTGCTCAACATGGTGATCGCCGGCTACAACGCCGGGCGAGGGGCGGTCGACGCGGCCTACGCGGACAAGGAACTGCCCAACCCGCAATACGTGTACGTCACCCGCTCGCTCCTGGAATCCTGCTACTGCGACCGGTACTGAGCCCCGGGGTGGACCCGTCGGCGAGGGTCGCGGGGTGCGAGCTATGCTGGGTATTGGAACCCGAGACTGTGCGCCGCCGCTCCATGGCGTTTTGACCCGTGAGCGAGCGCGGTAGTAAAGTCTCGGGGTTGTCGTGCGTAGATGATGCTGGCGAGCTCCTGAACGATGGCCCGTGCAGCACACACTAAGGAGCTTTAGCGGTATGCCTCCCAAGAAGAAGACCCATGAGGTGACCCTCGCGCTTGAGGCGGGTAACGCCGCGATGGTGGACCTCGGTAAGATGCTCGGCCCGACCGGCGCCAACATGCGCGCCGTCAAGGTGGAGTACGACGAGGCGACCGCGAAGAACCGGGGCGAGATCATCCCGGTGATCGTGAGCGTCTTCGAGGACCGCTCTCACCAGCTCACCTACAAGACGCCGCCGACCAGCTTCCTGATCCGCAAGGCTCTGGGCATCCAGTCGGGCGCGTCCAACCCGCTGACCCAGACCGTGGGCACCCTGAGCGCGGACCAGATCAAGGGGATCGCCGAGCGCAAGCTCCCCGACCTCAACGCCAACGACCTCGACGCGGCCATCAAGGTCGTCGCCGGCACCGCCCGCTCCATGGGCGTCAAGGTCGCCGGCTGAGGCAGGCACCACCGGCGCGGGGCTCTGCCCGGCGCCAACCGCTCGGCCCGGCTCGCCGGAGCTGAGCGCCCGCTCCCGCCGGTCAGCCCGGCGCCGAGCGCTCGCTCGACCCGGTCCGCCGCGGTTGAGCACCCGAGCTACGCACCGCGGCGCGGTTCCCTCCGGGGAGCCGCGCCGTCGGCGTTTCCGCACCCTCCCGAAGCGCCCGCGTTCCGTCGAACGGCTCACCGCGCGCCCGCGTTCCGTCGAACGGCTCACCGCGCGCCCGCGTTCCGTCGAACGGCTCACCGCGCGCCCGCGTTCCGCCCCGGGACTTTCCGCGCGCGTTCCGCCGCGCGCCCGGGTTCCGCCGCGCAAGCCTCCGCGCGCGTTCCGCCGCGTGGCTCTCCGCGCGCGTTCCGCCGCGTGGCTCTCCGCGGCGAGGGGCCTCCGCGGGCGTTCACCCCGAGAAGTCTCCGCGCATCCGCGTTCCGTCCGCGGGCGCTGAGAGCGTCGCCCGCGGCGGCCCGGACCCGGTGCGCGCGCTCACGTCCCGTCCCCAGGGTCGTCGCGCGTCCCCGTTTGCTGCTCCAGGCCGTCGTGGGCCGCCGGGAGTCCGGACAGGAGGTGCGCCGGCGCCCGGATGCGCGCGCCGGCGTGGGTCGGTCAGGCGGCGGGTCACTGTTTGCCGACGATGTCCTCGATGAGGCCGTACTGCTGGGCTTCCTCGGCGGAGAGGATGCGGCCCGCGGAGAGGTCGTCCTCGATGCGGCTCCGGGTCTGGCCGGTGACCTCGACCAGGCGCAGCACGACCTCCTCGAGCTCGCGCAGGTGCTGCCCCGCCGCGGCCGCGACCTCGTCGGCGGTCCCGGTGACGCCCGCGGCGCGGGGCTCGGCGAGGCGGAAGCGGGCGTGCCTGTACGCGGACCGCTTCGCCGCCGCCGCCAGCACGGCCAGCACCGCACCGCCCGCCTCGGAGGTCACCACGGCGTGCACCGGGGCGGCCATGGCGTCGATCACATCGATGACGGCGTGGGCCGCGTTGAGGTCGCCGCCGCCGCTGGAGACGTGCAGCTGGACCGGCTCGGGGCCCGCGGCGTCCAGCGTGAGCAGCGCCGCGGCGGCCCCGGAGGCGGTGTGGGCGTCGAGCGGGCCGCGGATCATGACGATGCGCTGGTCGAACAGGCGCTCCTCGAGCCAGCCGGGGAAGCCGGGCCCCGCACCGCCCGGGGCGCCGGACGGCCAGGGCGCGTGCGGGTGCCAGGGCTCGGGCGACGGCTGGGCGGGCTGCCAGCGCATGGTCTCGCGGCGCGGATCCAAGGGAACCTCCGGGGGCGCTCGGGATCCCCCGACAATACGCACGCCACCCCGGCGACCCCGAGACGTTAAGCCGACGGCAGAGAAAGAGACGCCAAGCCGACGGCAGCGGACGAGACGTCAGGCCGAGGGCAGCGGCGAGACATCAGGCCGACCGCAGAGAGAAAGCCGGGATCACCAGCCCCGCTCTCGCCACTCCGCGAGGTGGGGGCGCTCGCGGCCCAGCGTCGAGTCCTTGCCGTGCCCCGGATAGAACCACGTGTCGTCCGGCAGCCGGTCGAACAGCTTCGCCGAGACGTCGTTGATCAGCGACGTGAAGCGCTGCGGGTCCTTCTGGGTGTTTCCCACGCCGCCCGGGAACAGGCTGTCGCCGGTCCACAGGTGCGCGATGCCGCCCGGCTCCCGGTAGAGCAGCACGATCGACCCCGGCGTGTGCCCCACCACGTGGATGACCTCGAGCGTGCAGTCCCCGACCGTGATCGTGTCGCCATCGCCGACGGTGTCGGTCACCACGGGGATCTCGGCGGCGTCGTCGGCCCCGGCCACGGAACGGGCGCCGGTGGCCCGCACCACCTCGGCCAGCGCGCCGTGGTGGTCCCAGTGGCGGTGGGTGGTGACGACCGTGGCCAGGCCGCCGTCGCCGATCAGGCCGAGCAGCGTCGGCGCGTCGTTGGCGGCGTCGATGAGCAGCTGGCTGCCGTCGGCCGTACAGCGGAGCAGGTAGGCGTTGTTGTCCATCTCACCGACCGAGACCTTCGTCATGGTCAGGCCGGTCAGCTCGCGGACGGCGGGTGCGGAGCCGCGGCTGACATCACCGGTGTACGTCATGGGAGGCACCTTATTTCCAGGTCGGCGGCACGGGCAGCTCGCCGTCGGGGGAGACCGTCAGCTCGGCGCCGTCCCCGCGTCCGGCGAGCCAGGCGGCGAGGGCCCGGGTGGGGCCGCCGACGGCGGGGGTCGCCGCGGTGGGCGTACCGATGGTGATGGCGTGGTCGAGGCCGTGCGGGCGCAGCACGAGCGTGAGCGCGGGTGCGGGGTCCGTGGCGATCTCGCGCAGCAGGCGCAGGGCGAAGGCGTCGGTCCAGTCCTCCGGCGTGTACGCCCGGCCGAGGTCGACGTGGTGCACCTCGACCTCGCGCAGCCGGCCCCACGGGACCGCCGCGGCGGAGCCGGCCGTGGGCAGCGGGAAGGTCCACGCCTCGGCGGGCATCGCGGCGGCCGCGTCGGCGAAGCGCTCGTGGGAGTCGCGGATGTCGGCGACCTGCTCGGCGATCGGGCGGTGGCGGCCCGCCTCGATGCCCTCGGTGCGGGCGGTGGGCGTCGCGTAGGGCGGCGTCTCCACGCCCGTCCGCGCCCAGGTCAGCAGGTTGGTGAACGCGTCGGCGTTGCGCGCCACGTGGGTCAGCAGGTGCCCGATCGTCCAGCCGGGCAGCAGGCAGGGCGCCCCCTGGGCGTCGGGCGGCAGCTCCTCGGCGGTGCGGGCGAGCCGCTCGGTGGCCTGATCGACATCGGTCATGAGGACCAAGGGATCCATCGTCACGAGAGAACCCTAGGGGAATATCGCTTTCCCCGCCGTCGGGCCGTCCGTACCGTCGGAGCAGACGCGTCGCGAAGAACCCGAGAAGGAGGTGGGTGCACGTGCTGTCCCTACCCCGATCCGGGGCCCGCCTGCTCTTCTCCTAAGAGGGAACATGTCCGACCTGCCCGCACTGGGCTGGGACGCGACGCTCGCGTCCGCCTATCGTCGTTTCGATCGCCCCGACACTTTTCCCGGGCGTGTCCTGCGCGCCGACCGGGGCGTCTGCACCGTGTACGCCGCCGACGGCGTGCACCGCGCCACCCTGGCCGGCAATCTGCTGATCACCGCAGCCGCCGACCCGTCCGACCTGCCCTGCGCCGGGGACTGGGTCGTCGTGCGCCGCTGGCCGGACCGGCGTACCACCCTGGAGATCGTGCTGCCTCGCCGCACGGCGCTGATCCGGCGTACGGCGGGCAAGGACGCCTCGGGCCAGGTGCTCGCCGCCAACATGGACCTCGTCGCCGTCGTCGAGCCGCTGCACCCGGCGCCCGACGCCGCCCGGATCGAGCGTCAGCTGGCGCTTGCCTGGGACTCCGGCGCCCGGCCGCTCATCATCCTGTCGAAGTCAGACATGTCCGGCAACGCCGAGGCGATCGTCCGGCAGTTCCGGGTGCCGGACGTCGACGTGATGGCCGTCAGCGTGCAGCGAGGGATCGGCGTGAGCGCGCTGCGGGACCGGATCGGCACCGGGACGATCGCTCTGCTCGGGCGCTCGGGCGCGGGCAAGTCCAGTCTCGTCAACGCCCTCGCCGGGGCGGACGTGATGGGCGTCCAGGAGATCAGGCGTGCCGACGGGAAGGGGCGGCACACCACGGCGTACCGGAGTCTGGTGCCGCTGCCGCAGGGTGGCGCCGTGCTGGACACCCCCGGGATCCGCGGGGTCGGTCTGTTGGACACGGCCGAGGGCCTGGACAAGGCCTTCGCGGACGTGGCCGGCCTGGCCGCGGACTGCCGATTCGGTGACTGTCGTCACGACGCCGAGCCGGGCTGTGCCGTGCAGGCCGCGCTCGCCGACGGCACGCTGACCTCGCGGCGCTGGGAGAGCTGGCGCAAGCTGCACCGCGAGGTCGCCCATGAGAGCGGCCGCAAGGCCGTGCGGCTCGCGGCGGGCGGGCGGCGCAGACAACATTGATGCCGGCCGTCTCTGGCACACTGCTCCGGTGCTGACGGACGAGGAACTCTTCGCCGAGCGGGCGACGCCTGTGCCGAGCCCCCCGCCGTCCCGCCGTGCCCGCAGGAGCCTCTGGGCCGGCGGGAGCTACCTGCTGCTCAGCGTGGTGGTGCTGATCCAGCTCTGGATCAGCCCGGCCGGCCGGGTCCTCGCCAGCAACGACGACGACCACGGCTTCTTCCTGTTCGTCATGGCGCACGGCGAGCGGGTGCTCTTCCACGGCGACAACCCGCTGGTCACCGGCCGGATGAACGTGCCGGACGGCGTCAACATGATGGCCAACACCTCGGTGCTGGCCCTCAGCCTGCCGTTCGCGCCGGTCACGCACCTGTTCGGCCCGGCGGTCACCCTCGTGCTGCTGCTCACCCTCAGCCTGGCGGGCACCGCTCTCGCCTGGTGGTGGGTGCTGCAGAAGCATGTCGTACGGTCACCGCTCGCCGCCTGGATCGGCGGCCTGTGGTGCGGCTTCACCCCCGCGATGGTGTCCCACGCCAACGGTCATGTGAACTTCGTCGCCCAGTTCGTCGTCCCCTTCATCGTCTGGCAGGTGCTGCGCCTGCGCGAGCCGGGGCGGGTCTGGCGCGGCGGCGTGAGCCTCGGGCTGCTCATCGTGCTGCAGGTGTTCCTCAACGAGGAGGTCCTGCTCTTCACCGCGATCACCCTGCTCGTGTTCGTGATCGCCTACGCCGCCTCCGCCCCGGCCGTCGCCCGCGCCGCCGCCCGGAACTTCGCGGCAGGCATCGCGGTCGCCGGGGGCACGGCGCTGGCGCTGCTGGCCTACCCGTTGTTCATCCAGTTCGCGGGGCCGCAGAGCTACTCGGGGCAGCCGTTCGAGCCGGGCAAGTTCGTGACGGACCTGCTGTCGCTCGGGGCGTACGCCCGGCAGTCCCTCGCGGGCAACGGCGTCATCGCCCGCGCGCTCAGCGTGAGCCCGACCGAGGACAACACGTTCTGGGGCCTTCCGCTGCTCGTCCTGCTCGTCATCGCGGCCGTGATGCTGTGGAACAGTGCCGCCCCGCGCGCCGCGATCATCGCGGCCGGGGTGCTGCTGCTCATGTCCATGGGCCCCGAGCTGCGCGTGGGCGGCCACGACACCGGCATCCCGCTGCCCTTCGCGCTGATCCAGCACGTGCCCGTGATCGACCTCGTCAGTGTGACGCGCTTCGCGATGGTGCCCGCGACGATCATCGGCGTGCTGCTCGCCGTCGCCTGCGACCGGGTCCGGCGGCTGTCGCGCCGCAACCGCAAGCGCTTCTGGGTGCTGCTGGTGGTGGCCGTCGTCCCGGTGCTGCCCAAGCCGCTGCCGGTGGTCGCCGCCGACCGGCTGCCGCCCTTCATCGCGGAGAAGATGTACGAGCGGTACGTGCCCGAGGGCCGCACGCTCGTGACCGTGCCGTTGCCCGAGGTGACCAACGGGCGGGCCGGCATGCGCTGGTTCGCGCTGTCGGGGCTGGGCTTCGAGGTGCCGCGCGGCTACTTCATGGGACCGTCGGCGGACGGCACGGGCTCGTGGAACGCCCCGGCGCGGCCGACCGATTCGATGTTGCGCTCGGTTCAGGCGTACGGTCAGGTGCCGGTGGTCACCACCGCTGATCGCGCGGCGGCAGTTGCCGATCTCACGTATTGGCGTGCCGCTGCGGTGGTTCTCGTGCCCGGAACCGAGCACTATGAAGAACTGCAGGCGACCGTGACGGGTCTCCTGGGGGAGCAGCCGCAGCAGGTCGGCGGCGTGCAGCTGTGGGATGTGCTGGGGCTCGTTCACCCGGCCGGGTGATGATCTTCCGCCGGACCGCGGGGAACAACGAGGTGTCGTAGGGCGCTGCATCTCGGCGGCCGAAAAAATGTCGTACCCCCTCGCTAGGGTTTCGGCGCCCATTCTTCTCAGACGTACGGAGTGGCTGGCTGTGGCCGACCGACTGACTATCCGCGGCGCGCGGGAGCACAACCTGCGCGACGTTTCTCTTGACCTGCCCCGCGACGCGATGATCGTGTTCACCGGGCTGAGCGGCTCCGGCAAGTCCAGCCTCGCCTTCGACACGATCTTCGCCGAGGGCCAGCGCCGCTACGTGGAGTCGCTGTCCTCGTACGCACGGCAGTTCCTCGGGCAGATGGACAAGCCCGACGTCGACTTCATCGAGGGCCTGTCGCCGGCCGTCTCGATCGACCAGAAGTCGACCTCGCGCAACCCGCGCTCGACCGTGGGCACGATCACCGAGGTCTACGACTATCTGCGCCTGCTCTTCGCGCGCACGGGCATCCCGCACTGCCCGGTCTGCGGCGAGCGGATCAGCAAGCAGACCCCGCAGCAGATCGTCGACCGGGTCCTCGCCATGGAGGAGGGCACCCGGTTCATGGTGCTCGCCCCGGTGGTGCGCGGCCGCAAGGGCGAATATGTCGACCTCTTCGCCGAGCTGCAGGGCAAGGGCTACGCGCGCGCCCGCGTCGACGGCACGGTCTATCCGCTGACCGAGCCGCCCAAGCTCAAGAAGCAGGAGAAGCACACCATCGAGGTGGTCGTCGACCGCCTCAGCGTCAAGGCGTCGAGCAAGCAGCGCCTCACCGACTCGGTGGAGTCCGCGCTCGGCCTGGCCAACGGCATCCTGCTGCTCGACTTCGTCGACCTGCCCGAGGACGACCCGCATCGCGAGCGGCTCTTCTCCGAGCACCTGGCGTGCCCCAACGAGCACCCGCTGGCGATCGAAGACCTCGAGCCGCGGGTCTTCTCCTTCAACGCGCCCTACGGTGCCTGCCCCGAGTGCACCGGCATCGGCACGAAGAAGGAGGTCGACCCCGAGCTGATCATCCCGGACGAGGAGCGCAGCCTGCGCGAGGGCGCGATCCAGCCGTGGTCCGGCGGCTCGACGCTCGAGTACTTCCTGCGGCTGCTCGAGGCGCTGGGCAAGGCCGAGGGCTTCAGCCTGGACACCCCCTGGCGGGCGCTGCCCACCCGGGCGCAGAAGACGATCCTGTACGGGTCGGAGGACCAGGTCCACGTCCGCTACCGCAACAAGTACGGCCGCGAGCGCTCCTACTACACCGGCTTCGAGGGGGTGGTGCAGTGGATCGAGCGCCGGCACAACGACACCGAGAGCGACTGGTCGCGCGACAAGTACGAGGGCTACATGCGCGACATCCCGTGCCCCACGTGCGGGGGCACGCGGCTCAAGCCCGAGGTGCTGGCGGTCACGGTCTCGGGCAAGAGCATCGCCGAGGTGTGCAACCTGTCGATCGGGGAGTGCGCCGAGCTGCTCGCCGGCCTCGAGCTCGACGACCGGCAGAAGATGATCGCCGAGCGGGTGCTCAAGGAGATCAACGCGCGCCTGCAGTTCCTGGTCGACGTCGGCCTGGACTACCTGTCGCTCGACCGTGGCGCCGGCACGCTCTCCGGCGGCGAGGCGCAGCGCATCCGGCTCGCGACGCAGATCGGCTCCGGCCTGGTCGGCGTGCTCTACGTGCTGGACGAGCCGTCGATCGGCCTGCACCAGCGCGACAACCACCGGCTCATCGAAACCCTGGTGCGGCTGCGCAACCTCGGCAACACGCTCATCGTGGTCGAGCACGACGAGGACACCATCCGTACGGCGGACTGGGTGGTCGACATCGGCCCCGGCGCCGGGGAGCACGGCGGGCAGATCGTGCACTCGGGCTCGGTGAAGGGGCTGCTGGCGAACAAGCAGTCGCCCACCGGGGCGTACCTGTCGGGGCGCAAGCAGATCCCGACGCCGGTGATCCGCCGCCCGCAGACGCCCGGCCGGGAGCTGGTCGTGCAGGGCGCGCGCGAGCACAACCTGCGCAACGTCACCGTCCCGTTCCCGCTGGGGCAGTTCATCGCCGTGACGGGCGTGTCCGGCTCGGGCAAGTCGACGCTGGTCAACGACATCCTCTACACGGTGCTGGCCAACCAGATCAACGGCGCGCGCATGGTCCCGGGGCGGCACACCCGGATCACCGGCCTCGACAACGTCGACAAGGTCGTCGGCGTCGACCAGTCGCCGATCGGGCGCACCCCGCGGTCCAACCCGGCCACGTACACGGGCGTGTTCGACAACATCCGCAAGCTGTTCGCCGAGACGCCCGAGGCCAAGGTCCGCGGCTACGGGCCGGGCCGGTTCTCGTTCAACGTCAAGGGCGGCCGCTGCGAGAACTGCTCCGGTGACGGCACGATCAAGATCGAGATGAACTTCCTGCCCGACGTGTACGTCCCCTGCGAGGTCTGCAAGGGCGCCCGGTACAACCGGGAGACCCTCGAGGTGCACTACAAGGGCAAGACGATCTCCGAAGTGCTCAACATGCCGATCGAGGAGGCCGCGGAGTTCTTCCAGGCCATCACGAGCATCCACCGGCACCTCAAGACGCTGGTGGAGGTGGGCCTGGGCTACGTGCGGCTGGGCCAGCCGGCGCCCACCCTGTCCGGCGGCGAGGCGCAGCGCGTCAAGCTCGCCTCCGAGCTGCAGAAGCGCTCGACCGGCCGGACCGTCTACGTGCTGGACGAGCCGACCACGGGCCTGCACTTCGAGGACATCCGCAAGCTGCTTCTGGTGCTCAACGGCCTGGTCGACAAGGGCAACACGGTCATCACGATCGAGCACAACCTCGACGTGATCAAGACCGCGGACTGGCTGATCGACATGGGCCCCGAGGGCGGCAACAAGGGCGGCACGGTGCTCGCCACCGGCACGCCCGAGGAGCTGGCCGAGGTGCCGGAGAGCCACACCGGCCAGTTCCTGCGTCCGATGCTCGGGCTCGAGGGCAAGGCGAGCGGCTCCCCGTCGGCCGCGGCGCGCGCCGCCAAGGCGAACAACGGCGGCAAGACGCCGGCCAAGACCGCGGCGGCGCGCAAGCCGCGGGCGACGGCGACCGCGGCGGTGGAGGAGACCCCGAAGCCGCGGACGACCCGCTCGCGCGCGAAGGCCGCCACCGCCTGAGGTTCCGCTCGCAGCGGCGTCTCGTTTCCGCGAGGCGCCGCTGCCTGCTCCCGCGTCGCCGGCCCGGTGGAGGGAGCCTCTGCCTGTTCAGGCCGGGTGGCAGGAAGCATCTGCCTGGTCGGGCCGGGGTGACGGGGAGCCGCTGCCTGTCCAGGCCGCGTTGCTTGAAATTTCAGGTAACTCCCAGCGAGCACTGGCAGCCTGTGCGCACGCAGGGTCGACGGGCGGTCGGCCGGATCCGGCCCGGAACGTGCCGGAAACGACGGATAATTTTCCCTCGGTGGCCATGAACCACACCGTGGAACCGCGCGTATCTACAAGCAACGCCGTGTGACCTCATCATGCGGAACAGCGGGTACATCGAAGGGTTTGGCGAACAGATGACTGACGTGCAGACGAGGGCCGACGTGGAGACCACGAGCGCCGGCGAGCAGACCCCGGGGCCGCGCCTCGCCGGTTCGCGGCGCGTCGTGCTCGCGGGTGCGGGCGCGCTCGGCGCCGGGTGTCTCCTCGCCGCCTGCGGCACGAACACCAGCGGCAGCAGCAGCTCGACCGGCGCCAACGGCGGCGACTTCAGCGACAACCCGAACCCGGCCGGCAGCGCGACCGCCCCGGCGGGCGGCGCCGCCGACTCGAGCAGCGGCACCGTGCTCGCGGCCGTGGCCGACGTCCCCGAGGGCGGCGGCATCATCAAGGGTGACTACGTCATCACCCAGCCGGAGGCCGGCACCTTCAAGGCCTTCAGCAAGATCTGCACCCACCAGGGCTGCCCGGTCACGAAGATCGACGGCACGAACATCTTCTGCCCGTGCCACAACAGCACCTTCGACATCAGCGACGGCTCGCCCACCGGCGGCCCGGCCACGAAGGCGCTCCCGGAGACCAAGGTCAAGCAGGACGGCGACAACATCGTCGCTGCCTAGGGCGGCACAGGCCCGTCCATGAGCCGGGGCCGGTCCGTGACCCTGCCGGCGCGACCGGCCCCAGTTTCGCCATGTCAGCCGCGGGCTCCGGTCCGCGGCTGCTTGCTGCGCGCGGTCGTTCCGCTGTGCGCGGTCGTCTCGCTGCGCGCGGTCTTCTCGCTGCGCCGGCGTCCTCGGGGCGTGGTCTTCTCGCGGCGTGTTCTGCTCACGGAGCGGGCGCTGCCTGCTCGTGGTCTGTGCCGGGCGGGATGGCGGACCGGGGGCCCGGCGCCGTGGCGGCGGCGACGGACCTCCGGCCCGGAAATAATGTCAGGGGGCCGCACTAGTGTGGAAGTGTGCCTGACCCGTCCAGCTACCGGCCGGCGCCCGGGACCATCCCGGACGCCCCCGGTGTCTACCGTTTCCGTGATCCGACCGGCCGCGTCATCTACGTCGGCAAGGCCAAGAGCCTGCGCAACCGGCTGAATTCCTACTTCGCCGACACGTGGACCCTGCACGCGCGCACGCAGCAGATGGTCACCACCGCCGCGGCGGTCGACTGGGTCACCGTGGGCAGCGAGGTCGAGGCCCTCCAGCTCGAGTTCAACTGGATCAAGGAGTTCGACCCCCGGTTCAACGTCAAGTACCGCGACGACAAGTCCTACCCGTTCCTCGCCGTGACGTTGAACGAGGAGTTCCCCCGGCTGCAGGTGATGCGCGGGGCCAAGCGCAAGGGCGTGCGCTACTTCGGGCCGTACAGTCATGCCTGGGCGATCCGGGAGACCCTGGATCTCCTCCTGCGGGTGTTCCCCGCGCGCACGTGTTCGTCCGGTGTGTTCAAACGGTCCGGCCAGATCGGCCGCCCGTGCCTGCTCGGTTACATCGGCAAGTGCTCCGCGCCCTGCGTGGGTCAGGTCTCCGCCGAGGAGCACCGGGCCATCGTGGACGATTTCTGCGACTTCATGGCCGGGCGCACCGACACGTTCGTCAAGCGGCTCGAGCGCGAGATGCTCGACGCCTCCGAGCAGCTCGACTTCGAGAAGGCGGCCCGGCTGCGCGACGACATCGGGGCGCTGCGCCGGGCGATGGAGAAGCAGACCGTCGTCTTCGGTGACGGCACCGACGCCGACGTGGTCGCGTTCGCCGACGACCCGCTCGAGGCCGCGGTGCAGGTCTTCCACGTCCGCGACGGCCGGGTCCGCGGTCAGCGCGGCTGGGTGGTCGAGAAGACGGAGGACCTGACCACCGGCGACCTCGTGCACCACTTCTGCAGCCAGGTCTACGGCGAAGAGCACGGCGAGGCCGACGTGCCCCGCGAGCTGCTCGTGCCCGAGCTCCCGCCGGACGTCGCCGCGCTGGAGAGCTGGCTCTCCGAGCACCGGGGCAGCCGCGTCACCCTGCGCGTGCCGCAGCGCGGCGACAAGCGCACCCTGCTGGAGACGGTCGCCCGCAACGCCGGCGAGTCCCTGCAGCGGCACAAGCTGCGCCGCGCCGGCGACCTGACCACCCGCAGCAAGGCCCTCGACGAGATCGCCGAGGCCCTGGGCATGGAGTCCGCCCCGCTGCGCATCGAGTGCTACGACGTCTCGCACATCCAGGCCACCGACGTCGTCGCCAGCATGGTCGTCTTCGAGGACGGGCTGCCGCGCAAGAGCGAGTACCGCCGGTTCGCGGTCCGGGGCAACCCCGACGGCAGCGGCGTCGACGACCTGGCCGCGATGAGCGAGGTGATGCGCCGGCGGTTCGCGCGCTACAAGGCGGACGCCTCGCCGCTCGGGTCCCCGGATGCCGAGCCCGGGCCCTCCGGCGAGCCGGGGCTTGCCGGATCCAATGTCGCCGGGCTTGCCGGGTCCGATGTCGCCGGGCTCGCCGGGTCCGATGTCGCCGGGCTTGCCGGGTCTGACGTCGCCGGGCTCGCCGGGTCCGATGTCGCCGGGCTTGCCGGGTCCGACGTCGCCGGGCTTGTCGGGTCCGATGTCGACGAAGGCGCCGGCGATGGTGGCGACGACGTGGCTACCAAGGAGCTGCCCGGGATCGACCCGGAGACGGGGCGGCCGCGCCGGTTCGCCTATCCGCCGCAGCTCGTCGTCGTGGACGGCGGCCAGCCGCAGGTCAACGCGGTGGCCGCGGTGCTGTCCGACCTCGGGGTCACCGACGTCGCGCTGTGCGGGCTGGCCAAGCGGCTCGAGGAGGTGTGGCTGCCCGGCGAGGACTTCCCGGTGATCTTCCCGCGCACGTCCGAGGCCCTCTACCTGCTGCAGCGCGTCCGGGACGAGGCGCACCGGTTCGCCATCACCTATCACCGGCAGAAGCGGTCCAAGCGGATGACCGCGTCGGCGCTCGACCAGATCCCGGGCCTGGGGGAGACGCGGCGCAAGGCGCTGCTGCGGCACTTCGGGTCGCTCAAGCGGCTCGGGCAGGCGACGCCGGAGGAGATCACCGAGGTCCCGGGCATCGGGCGGCGTACCGCGGAGGCTGTGCTGGCCGCCCTCGCGCCCGCCGCGGCGCCGGCCGCCGAGGGCGATGCCGGCGAGACGGCCGCGACGCCGGCCGGTGGCGCGGGGCGGACGAAGCCGGGCGCCAACCGCAACCGGGTGCGCCGGCCGCAGGCACCTCCACCCCCGCCCCGGCATGTCGCCGACTCCGCGGAGCCGGCCGCGCCACCCCGGCATGTCGCCGATCCCGCGGAGCCGGCCGCGTCGCCCCGGGATGGTGTCGATCTCACGGGGCGGATCGCGCCGCCCCGGGATGTCGTTGATTCCGCGGAGCCGGCGGGCTCGCCGCTGACGCCGCCGTCGTCGCCTGCTGTCGAGGTGCCGACCGACTAGGCCACGGCCGGGCCGGGCGGGTCATCCGGGCGGGTGGTCGCGGTGCGCTGTGGCGCTGGCACCGGGTGTGAGCTGCGGGGCGGGTGGAATACGGGTGTCCGTTGTCACCGTTTCGCCGAGGGGTGACTGCGACCGGGCGGGAACGCGCCGTGATTGCCGCAGCGTCCGGGCGGCCTTGATCCGCGAGCGGCTCGCCCGGACCGGTTCGCCGGGCTGCGCGGATCGGGTAGCGGACACCATGTCCGGCCGCCCCGGGTGGGCGCGTCGGCCTAGGATGCAGTGTCCCCCCGGGCAGGGCGGGGCACGGGCGGCCGGATCGCGGCCGCGGAGACTGGACAACGCAGGGGCAAGAGGGGCGCAGGAGGAGCACGTGACCGAGTCGATGCCGGACTTCGCTCCGGAGCCGTCGCCCGACGAGGCCGCCACGGACCTCGTCGTGGTGACCGGGGTGTCCGGGGGCGGCCGCAGCACGGTGGCCCGCGCCCTGGAGAACGTCGGCTTCTACGTCGTCGACAACCTGCCTCAGGCGCTGATGCTCGACATGGCCCAGCTGGCGTTCGCCGCCGGCGGCGCGGCCCGGCGCACGGCGATGGTGCTCGACGTGCGGAGCCGGGCGTTCTCGACCGACCTGGCCGGGGCGGTGCGGGCGCTCAAGGATCGGGGCTTCTCGCCGCGCGTGGTGTTCGTGGACGCCGACGACGAGGTGCTGATCCGGCGCTTCGAGTCGGTGCGCCGTTCGCACCCGCTGCAGGGCGACGGGCGTCTGGCCGACGGGATCGCCGCCGAGCGCAAGCTGCTCGAGGAGGCGCGCGAGCAGGCGGACGTCATCATCGACACCAGCCATCTCAACGTGAATCAGCTGCGCCGCCGGGTGGAGGAGCTCTTCGGCGGCGAGGACGCGCGCCGGCTGCGGATCACCGTGCTGTCGTTCGGCTTCAAGTATGGGCTGCCGCCCGACGCCGACTACGTGCTCGACGCCCGGTTCCTGCCCAACCCGTTCTGGGTGCCGGAGCTGCGCGACCACACCGGCCTGGAGGAGGGCGTCAGCAGCTACGTCCTGGGCCAGGAGGGCGCCGGCGACTTCGTGGGGACGTACGCCGGGCTGATCGCGGCCACGGCGCCCGGCTTCGAGCGGGAGGGCAAGCGCTACCTGACCGTGGCCGTGGGGTGCACCGGCGGCAAGCACCGCAGCGTGGCGATCGCCGAGGAGCTGACCGCCCGCCTGCGCGACATCCGTCTCTCCGCGCACACCTCCCACCGAGACCTGGGGCGCGAGTGACCCGCCCGTTACGAGTGGTCGCCTTCGGCGGGGGGCACGGGCTCGCGGCCTCGCTGAAGGCGCTGCGGCTGACCGGGCCGGCACTGGAGCTGGACATCACCGCCGTGGTGACCGTCGGCGACAACGGCGGCTCGAGCGGTCGCCTGCGCGCCGAGCGGGACGCCCAGCTGCCGCCCGGCGACCTGCGCATGGCCCTCTCGGCGCTGGCCGCCGACAACCCGGCGCACCAGACCACGGTCAAGCTGCTGCAGCACCGCTTCGCGCCGGTGGGGGCGTCGCCGGCGGCGGACGGAAAACCGGCGGACGGAAGACCGGCGAACGGGAAGCCGGCGGACGGGAAGCCGGCGGACGGGATACCGGCGGACGCGAAACCGGTCAAGTCCGGCTGGGGCAACGTCGACCGGCGCATCGCCTCGGTGGGTGGCAAGGACGACCCGCTCGCCGGGCATGCCGTCGGCAACCTGCTGCTGCTGGGCCTGATGGAGCTCATGGACGACCCGGTCGAGGCGCTGCGCCACGCCGGGTGGATGGTCGGCGCCCGGGGCCAGGTGTTGCCCATGGCCGAGCACGCCGTCGGGATCGAGGCCGACGTGCGCGGGGGCGACCCGGCGCGCCCGGACGACATCGTGACCGTGTGCGGGCAGCACGCCGTGGCGGTGACGCCCGGCCACATCGAGGCGCTGCGGATCGATCCGCCGGCCCCGCCCGCGTGCCCGGCGGCGCTGGCGGCGATCGGGGCGGCCGACTGGTTGATCTTCGGTCCCGGCAGCTGGTACACGAGCGTGCTGCCGCACCTGCTGGTGCCGGAGCTGGCGGCGGCGATCGTGGCGAGCCCGGCGCGGCGGCTGGTGACGCTCAACCTGGCGGCCGACAACGAGACGGCGGGCCTGTCGGTGGCCGATCACCTGGCGGCGCTGCACTGGTACCTGCCGGAGCTGCGGATCGACACCGTGCTGGCCGATGCGAAGTGGGTGGGCGAGCCCGATCCGGTGCACCGGGCCGCCGAGGCGCTCGGGGCGCGCCTCGTGCTGGCCCCGCTGGCCACGGCCGACGGCAGTCCCCGGCATGATCCTGAGTCGTTGGGCACGGCACTGGTGCCGGTCCTCGGCGACGATCGTTAAGCAACTGGCGTACCGCTACACACAGCATGAGGTGACTTTCGAGATGGCGATGACGGCAGCGGTGAAGGACGAGCTGAGCCGGGTCGACGTACCCAAGCCGTGCTGCCGCCGTGCGGAGATGGCCGCCCTCCTGCGGTTCGCCGGGGGGCTGCACATCGTCTCCGGCCGGGTGGTCGTCGAGGCCGAGCTCGACACCGGCGCCGTCGCCCGGCGGCTGCGGCGCGAGATCGCCGACGTGTACGGCTACCCGAGCGAGGTGCACGTCCTCGCCTCCGGCGGCCTGCGCAAGGGCAGCCACTACATCGTGCGCATCGTCAAGGACGGCGAGGCCCTGGCCCGCCAGACCGGCCTGCTCGACGTGCGGGGCCGTCCCGTCCGGGGCCTGCCGCCGCACGTCGTGTCGGCCAACGTGTGCTGTGCGGTCGCGGCGTGGCGGGGCGCGTTCATGGCGCACGGCTCGCTGACCGAGCCCGGCCGCTCCAGCGCGCTGGAGATCACCTGCCCCGGCCCGGAGGCGGCCCTCGCCCTGCGTGGCGCGGCCCGGCGCATCGGCATCACCGCCAAGGAGCGCGAGGTGCGCGGCGTCGACCGGGTGGTCATCAAGGACGGGGACGCGATCTCCGCGCTGCTCACCCGCATAGGAGCGCACGCCAGCGTGCTGGCCTGGGAGGAGCGCCGGGTACGCCGGGAGGTGCGCGCCACCGCCAACCGCCTCGCCAACTTCGACGACGCGAACCTGCGCCGCTCGGCCCGCGCGGCCGTGGCGGCGGCGGCCCGGGTCACCCGAGCCCTGGAGATCCTCTCCGAGGAGGCGCCGAACCACCTCACCTCGGCCGGTCAGCTCCGCCTCGAGCACCGGCAGGCCAGCCTGGAGGAGCTCGGACGCCGGGTCGTGGGTCATGCCGAGCCGGTGCATG
>NZ_JAUQWH010000086.1 GCF_030757795.1 Actinoplanes oryzae | reverse complement strand
CGTCGCCGTGTCGCTGCCGGTGTCGCTCGCGTCGGCGGCGGTCACCGCCGCCGACTGGGCGCCCGCCGCGAACACCATCACCGCGGTGAGCACGCCGATCGCCGCCGTCACCGGCACCACGATCACCGTGCGCGGCGGCGGGACGCTGGTCAACCGGCAGCCCGCCCGCAGCACCGGCGGCCTGATCACGGTCAACCCGATCTCGCTGGCGGCCGGCAAGCAGGCCAACGCCACGATCACGGTGACGAACGACGGGCCGTCCGACGCCACGACCACGGTCACGATCCCGCTCGACGGGCGCCCCCAGGGCGTGTCGATCGTCTCGGCCACGGTCGGCGGCACCCCGTGCACGGTCACGTCCACCGCGATCACCTGCACCGGCGTGACGGTGCCGGGCGGCGGGTCGACCCCCATCACCGTACGGGCGGCGGCCACCACCACGACCCCGCCGGCCACCGTCTGGAACCTCACCGGGCTCAGCGCCACCCTCAACGGCACCGCGATCAGCGGGCAGGGGCGGCTGCTGACGGTCAGCGACCCGGACGTCAACCTCGACAACGGCGTGAGCATCACCCCGGCGACCGCGGTCCCGGGCGGCGACCCGGCGACGACCCGGGTGACCGTGCGCAACGTCGGCATCATCCCGGCCACGGCCACGACGATCACGCTGCCCGCGCCGCCGGCCGGCTACACGGTCGGCACCGTCACGACGACGGGCGGCGGGACCTGTACGGCCGACGGGACCGGCGTGCGGTGCACCGGCGTCACGGTGCCGGCGACGGGCAGCGTCGTGGTGTCCGTACCCGTGACCCTGGGAGCCGGGGTGACCGCCGCCTGGACGGCCGCGGCGGGGTCTCCCGTCACCGCGAGCAGCGGGGGCTCCACCGGCACGGCCACCGGCACCCTCGTCACGGCGAACCCGACCTGGACCCTCGGCGTGACGGCCACCGGCCCCGCCGACCGCACCGTCCGCCCCGGGCAGACCGCCACGATGACCGTGACCGTCTCCGACCGCGGGCCCTCCGACGCGCGGGACGCCTCCTACGTCGTCGTGGCGCCGCAGGGCACGACCTTCGGCACGCTGACCGGGACGGCCGCCGCCTGTACGCAGCTCTCCCCCACCGCCCTGCGCTGCACGAACGACATCCCGGCCGCCGGCCCGGCCGTCACGCTGACCCTGCCGCTGGACGTCGCCCCGACCGCCGATCCGGCCGTCCCGCTGACCGGCGGCTGCGTCAGCCTCGACAACAACACCACGTGCGGTGACCCCGGCGACGCCGCGCTGCCCACGATCAACCTGCGCACGCCGATCGCGGACCGGCTGACGGCGATCACCACGCAGGCCACGATTGTGCCCGGCCGCGACGGCACCGCGCAGGTGCGCCTGACGTCGACGCAGGACGAGGACGACCTCACCGTCACGATCCCGCTGGACGACCTCCCGGCGGGCTTCACCGTCACCGGCGACTGCGCCCGGTCGGCCACCGCCCTCACCTGTACGGGCGTCGACCTCACCGCGGGCCGGGAACTCGTCATCCCGCTGACGGTCGCGGTGGCCGCGAACGTGACCCCGCCGGCGACCTGGACCGCGACCGGCATCACGGTGTCGGACGGCGGCGAGGACCTGACCGTGACCGGCGCGCTGGCCACGGCGGGCACTCCCGCGTACGCGCTGAGCGCCACCGTCGGCGGCCCCGCCGACAACACGATCGAGCCCGGCCAGACCGCCGACCTGAGTCTCACCGTCCGCAACGCCGGCCCGTCCGACGCCCCGGCGACCGTCTTCCGGGTGCTCGCCCCCACCGGCACGACCTTCGGCACGCCCACCGGGGCGGCCGCCACGGCCTGCCAGGTGACGCCCGGCTCGGCCACCGCCACCTGCACGGTGACCCTGACCGCCGGGACGAGCAGCCCGGTGCTCACCCTGCCCGTCGCGATCCCGGCCGGCGCGGACGTCAACACCCCGCTCGGCGGCGGCTGCGTCGACCTCGACAACAGCGGCACCTGCGGCCCCGCGCCCGACGTCGCGTTCGACCCGATCATGCTCAAGGTGCCGTTCGCGCAGCAGGTCGCCGTCACCACGACGCCGGTGACCGTGACTCCGGGCACCACCGGCACGGCCACCGTGAACGTCCAGGCCACCCACGGCGACGTCAGCGGCCTGACCGTCACCGTGCCGCTCGCGGGCCTGCCCGCCGGCATGACGGTGAGCGACGCCGGCGCCTGCACGGTCACGGGCACCGCGGTCACCTGCACCGGCGTGGCCGTCGAGAACGGCACGACCCTGCCGATCCGCCTGACCCTGGCCGTGGCGCCCGGCGCCGCGCAGGGACCCACCTGGACGGCCACCGGCATCACCGTGGCGCAGGGCGCCGAGCAGGTCACCGCCTCCGGGGCCCTCGGCACGATCGGCGCGCCGCAGTTCACGCTCGCCCCCACCTTCACCCCGCCGGCCAACGGGACCCTGATCCCCGGCGGCACGGGCACGCTGCGGGTCACGGTCGACAACGAGGGCCCGTCCGACGCGGCCGGGGCGAGCGTGGCCGTCATCGCGCCCCTCGGCACCACGCTGAGCAACGGCCCGGCCGGCTGCACGGTCGCCGGGGACGGCCGCTCGGCCACCTGCCCGGTCACGCTCACCGCGGCGGCCGCGCCGGTCTCGTACGACTTCGACCTCACCGTCGACGCCCAGGCCGACGCGGACGACCCGGTCACCGGCGGCTGCTACGACACCGACGCGAACGGCGTGTGCGACCCGGGCGAGCCGCGGATCCCGGACTTCTGGCTGCAGACCCCGCTCGCCGACATCGTCACCGTCACGACCACGCCCGCCACCATCGCGCCCGGCCGGACCGGCACCGCCACGGTCACCCTGACGTCGGGCCGCCCGCAGGACGACCTCGACGTCACGATCCCGCTCGCCGGGCTGCCGGCCGGTTTCCGCGTCACCGGGGCCCCGGGCTGCACGGTCGGCGCCGCGGCGATCACGTGCGACGACGTGGACCTGACCGGTGACGACCCGCTCGCCATCGAGCTCACCGTGGCCGTCGCCGCGTCGGTCGCCCCGGGCACCGCCTGGACCGCCACGGGCATCGACGTCACGAACGGTCCCGAGCACGTCACCGCGGACGGCGCGCTCGCCACCGCCGGGCCGTCGCAGGCCGCCGTCACCGCGGTGGTCACGCCGCCCGCCGACGGTACGGTCACCGCGGGCGACACGACGAGCCTGGCGCTCGTGGTGTCGAACGCCGGGCCGTCCGACGTCTCCGGCCGCACCTTCACCGTCACCGCGCCGGCCGACACCACCTTCGGCACGCTGACCGGCGACGCCGCGACCGCCTGCACCGTGGCCGGCGACGCCCGCAGCCTCTCCTGCACGGTCAGCCTGGCGGCCGGGACGAGCACGCCGTCGCTGGCCCTGCCGCTGGCGGTCGACCCGGGCGCCGACCCGTTCACGCCGATCGCGGGCGGCTGCGTGAACCTCTCCGGCCCGGCGACCTGCGACACGCAGATCCCCGAGTTCGATCTGCGCGTGCCGCTCGACCGGCGTGCCCGGATCCTGACCACCTCCACCACGGTCACCCCCGGTACGCAGGAGCCGGTCACGATCGGCGTCCAGTCCCAGCGCGGCGCCCTGAGCGGCCTCACGCTCGTGATCCCGCTGGCCGACGTGCCCGCCTCGATGACCGTGACCGCCGTCGCCCCCGGGTGCACGCAGACCCCGGCCGAGGTGCGGTGCACCGGGATCGACGTGGCGGACGGGGCGACGACGTCCGTGACCGCTCTGCGCGTACGGGCAGCGGCAGCCGCCACCGAGGGCACCGCCTGGACCGCCACCGGGATCGTCCTCGACGCCGGCAGCGGCGGGCAGCTCACGCAGGACGGGCAGCTCGCCGTCGTCGGAGCGCCCGCCGCCACGCTCCAGGCGACCGTGGACGGCCCGGACGAGCCGATCCTGCCCGGCGGCACCGGCACCCTGGACATCACGCTCGACAACGCCGGCCCGTCCGACCTGCCCACCACCACGATCGGCTTCGACGCGCCGACCGGCTCGACCATCGGCGACCTGAGCGCCGCGACCGACGCGATCTGCGACACCGAGCCCGGCGCCACCCGGCTGACCTGCACCTTCGGGCTGCCCGCCGACGCGGACCCGATCGTGCTCGCCGTGCCGGTCGTGGTCGATCCGGACGCCGACCCGCGGCAGCCGCTCACCGGCGGCTGCGTCGACCTGGACAACGACCGGACCTGCTCGCCGCCCGACGTGACCGTGCCGCCGGTGCCGCTCGCGACCCCGTTCGCCCAGCAGATCGACATCGGCACCACCCCGGTCACGGTCACTCCCGGCCGCACCGGCGTCGCCCGGATCACCGTCACCACCGACCCCGAACAGACCGGCCTGACCGTCACCGTCCCCCTCGCCGGCCTGCCCAGCGGCGTCACCGTCGGCACGCCCTCCGTGGCGCCGACCGGCACGTGCACCAGCGACGCCACCACGATCCGGTGCACCGGCGTGGACATCGCCGCCGGGGGCGCCGCCACGGTGTCCGTACCGCTGGCAGTCTCCTCGGCCGCGCCCGCCGCGACCTGGACCGCCACCGGCATCACCGTCACCAACGGCGCCGGGGCGAGCCGGTCCGCGGACGGCGTGCTGCTGCGCACCGGCGCGGCGAGCTTCACCCTCACCGGCACCACCCGGGCCCCGGCCGAGGACACCGTCCTGCCTGGCGGCACCGCCGACATCGACCTCGTGCTCGACAACCAGGGCCCCTCGGACGCCGTCGACGCGCCGGTCGCCGTGACCGCGCCGGTCGGCACCACCTTCGGCCCGCTCACCGGCGCCACCGCCCAGGCGTGCACCGCCACCACGGCGACCACGCTGTCCTGCCGGGTCAACCTGGCCGCCACCAGCGAGCCGCTGGTCCTCACGCTGCCCGTCGTCATCCCGGCCGACGCCGACCCCGCCGTCCGGATCACCGGCGGCTGCGCCGACCTGGACGGCACCGGCGCCTGCGGCGGCACGGGCGACGTGGTCCTGCCCGACCTCGCCCTGCGCGCCCCGCTCGCCACCGTCGTGACCGTGACCAGCTCGAACCCGTCGATCACCCCGGGCACGAGCGGCACCGCCACGATCACCGTCAACAGCTCGCCGGCCCGCCCCGGG
This sequence comes from Actinoplanes oryzae, assembly GCF_030757795.1. Classification (GTDB taxonomy): domain Bacteria; phylum Actinomycetota; class Actinomycetes; order Mycobacteriales; family Micromonosporaceae; genus Actinoplanes. Next base: position 31,052 of record NZ_JAUQWH010000086.1, on the reverse strand, counting down.
TCGACCGTCCGGCTGGACACCGCCACGCTGCCCGCCGGCCTGACGCTGGTGAGCGCGACGCCCTGCACGGACTGCCCGAACGTGGACCTGCCCACCACGCTCACCCTGCGGCTGACGGCGGCCGCGGATGCGGTCGCGGCCTCCTGGACGCCCACCGTCACGGTGACCAACGGCCCGGAGACCGCGACCTTCACCCCCGTGGCCGCCCGCATCGGCGCCCCGGTCCACCCGCTCGCCGTCGCCGTCGACGCCCCCGCTCCCGGCACCGTGCCGCCCGGTGGCACCGCCGAGCTCGCCGTGACGCTGACCAACGAGGGCCCGTCCTTCTACCCGGACGCGCGGGTGCAGTTCAAGGCGCCCACCGGCACCACCTTCGCCCCGCCGACCGGCCCGGCCGCCGGCTTCTGCACCGCGACGGCCGACCTGGTCACCTGCGCCGACGACCTGCCCGCCGGCGACCGCGCGTTCACCCTCGCCCTGCTCGTGCCGGGCACCGCCGACCCCGGCGTGCCCCTGGACGACGGCTGCTGGGACGCCGACCTCGACGGCGTCTGCGGCGGCGCTCCCGACCAGCCCCTGCCGCCCGTCGAACTGCAGACGCCGCTGGGCGCCGCCGCCACGCTGACCGTCGAGGCGGGCACCGCCGTCCCGGGCGGCGCCCCCGCCACCGGCACGGTCGTCGTCACCTCGACCCAGGACCTGACCGGCCTGACCCTGACCGTGCCGACCGGGACGCTGCCGGCCGGGCTGACGATCACCGCGGTCGCCCCCAGCGCCTCCTGCTCGCTCTCCGGCGCCATCGTGTGCACCGGCGTGGACCTCACGACCGGCCGCAACGAGGTCCTCACCGTCACCGTGCGCGCCGCGAGCGGGGCCGCCGGCGGGATCGCCTGGAACCCGGGCACGATCGTGCTGCGCAACACGGCCGGGCAGCAGGCCTACGGCAGCGGGACACTGATCACCACCGGCGCACCGGTCGCCCCGATCGTCTACGACGCCGCCATCGCGGCGGAGGGGGTGACCCCCGGCGGCACGGCGACCCTGACCGTCACCGTGGACAACACCGGCCCCTCGGACGCCACCGGCGCGACCACCAGCATCCTCGCGCCGGCCGACACCACCTTCGGCCCGCTCGGCGGCCGGGCGGCCACCGACTGCACGCCCGCGGGCGACCGCCGGCTCGACTGCCGCTTCGACCTCACCGCCGCCGCGGCGCCACTGGTGTGGGAGATCCCGGTGGTCGTCGACGCGGACGCCGACCCGGCGACGACGCTCGGCGGCGGCTGCGTCGACACCGACGGCGACGGCGCGTGTGCGCCCACCGACGAGGACCTGCCCGGCATCCCGCTGACGCGGACCCTCGACCAGGCGATCACGGTCACGGCCGACAATCCCGCGATCATTCCCGGGCGTACGGGAACCGCCACCGTGACCGTCCGCGCGACCGACGCCCGCAGCGGCCTGACCGTGACCGTCCCGCTGGCCGGACTTCCCGCCGGAGTGACCGTCACCGGCGCCCGCCAGGGCGGCACCACCGACTGCGTCGTGGGCACCACCGACGTCACCTGCTCGGGCACCACCCTGGCCGCGGCGGAGTCCACCGGGATCGCCCTCGCCGTGAGCACCACCGCGGCCGCGGCAGCCGGCGCCACGTGGACGCCGCAGGTCTCCGTGGCCCAGGGCTCGGTCTCCGTGGTGCGGCCCGTGACCGCCCTGACGATCGGCGCCGCCGCGAGCACGCTGACCGTGACCGTCACTCCCCCGGCTGCCGGCACGGTCCTGCCGGGCTCCGACACGTCCCTCGCGGTGGCGGTCGCCAACAGCGGGCCCTCGAACGCCCGGGCCCGGGTGGTCACCTTCCGGGCGCCGGACAGCACGACCTTCATCGACCCGCTGCCCGCGTTCTGCACGGCTGCCGATCCCCGGGCGGCGACGTGCACGGTCGACGTCGACGCGGCGGACACTCTCCGCTTCACGCTGCCGATCCGGGTCGCGGCGGCCGCCGGGGGCGGCACCACGCTCGGCAACGGGTGCGTGGACACCGGCACCGGCTGCGACACGGACATCCCGGACCTCGTGCTCGGCACGCCGCTGAACGACCGGGTGCAGGTCACCACGCAGAGCGCCACCGTCGTGCCGGGTCAGACCGCCGTCGCGTACGTCCGGACCGTCGCCGACCGCGCGATCCCCGGTGCCACCGTGACCGTGCCCCTGACCTCGCTCCCCGCGGGCCTGACGGTCGTCTCCGCCGCCGGCCCCACCGGAGCCGTCTGCGGCTGGACGGGCGAGGTGCGCTGCACCGGCGTCGACGTGGCGACGGGCGCCACCAACCCCGTCGCCCTGCTGATCCGCGCCGCGTCCGCCCTGCGCGCCGGGGTGACCTGGACGGCGACCGGCATCACCCTCGAGGCAGGCGGCGAGACGGCGACCGGCAGCGGCCGGCTGGCCGTCACGGGCACGCCCGACGCCCCGCTCACCGCGACCGTCACCGGCCCGACCGGCACCGTGCTGCCGGGCGAGGTCACCTCGACGCAGATCACCGTCGCCAACCCCGGCCCCTCCGACGCGACCGGCGTGACCGCCACGGTCACCGCCCCGAGCAACAGCACCTTCGGGGCGCTCTCCGGCCAGGTCGCGCTCGACTGCACCGCCGCGGGCCCCGCCACGCTGACCTGCCAGTTCGGCCAGGCCACCGGGACGAGCCGCACCTGGACGATCCCGGTGCTCGTCGACGCCGGCGCCACCAACGGCGACCGGGTCGCGAACGGCTGCATCACGATCGCCGGCAGCCCGGCGGTCTGCGGCGGCAACGCGACGGTCGCCTCGCTGGCCGCGGGCCGCACCCTGCAGGACTCCACCACGGTGGCCGTCACCCCGGCGACCGTGACGCCCGGCTCGTCAGGGACCGCCACCCTCACCTACACCTCGACCGCTTCCTACGACGACCTGACCCTGACGATCCCCCTGAGCGGCAAGCCGGCCGGGATGACCGTCACCGGCGCCGGGACGTGCGTCGTGGGCGCCACGGCGATCACCTGCACCGGGCTGGCGCTGGCCGCCGGGACGCCGCTCACGGTGTCGCTCGACGTGACACTCGCGGGCTCGGCCACCGGCCGATGGGACCAGACGGGCATCACGCTGGCCGGGGACGCGACCGCCGGCACCCTGGTCTCCTCCGGCACGCTGATCACCGCGGGCGCGCCGGTGGCCCCGATCGAGTACGACACGACCGTCGCCGCGGCCGGCGTCACGCCCGGCGGCGAGGCGACCCTGACCGTCACCGCCGACAACACCGGCCCCTCCGACGCCGTGGACGCGACGACCAGCATCATCGCGCCCGCCGGCACCACCTTCGGCACCCTGACCGGGCAGGCGGCCGCCGACTGCACGCCTGCCGGAGACCGCCGCCTCGACTGCACCTTCGACCTCACCGCCGCCGCGACGCCGCTGGTGTGGGAGATCCCGCTGCTCGTCTCCCGCGACGCCGACCCGACGACGACGCTCGGCGGCGGCTGCGTCGACACGAACAGAGACGGCACGTGCGGGACCGGCGAGGAGGACCTGCCCGGCATCCCGCTGACGCGAACCCTCGACCAGGCGATCACGGTCACGGCCGACAATCCCGCGATCATTCCCGGGCGTACGGGAACCGCCACCGTGACCGTCCGCGCGGCCGACGCCCGCAGCGGCCTGACCGTGACCGTCCCGCTGGCCGGACTCCCCGCCGGGGTGACCGTGACCGGCGCCTCGGGCACCTGTGTCGTCGGCGCCACCGCCGTCACCTGCCCGGGCATCACGCTCGCGGCGGGCGCGTCGACCGGCATCGCGCTCGCGGTCACGACGACGGCGGCCGCGGTCACCGGGTCCGCCTGGGCGCCTTCGGTGGGTGTCCGCCAGGGCGACGACGCTGTCACCCGGCCGGTCACCGCCCTGACCGTCGGCACCGCCAGCAGCACCGTGACCGCGACGGTCACCGGGCCGACCGGCAACGTGCTGCCCGACGACGTCACCTCGACCCAGATCACCGTGACGAACACCGGCCCGTCCGACGCCGCCGTGGTGTCCGCCACCGTGACCGCCCCGACGAACAGCACCTTCGGCACGCTGTCGGGCCAGGTTGCCCTCGACTGCAACCGCGTGGCGGACACGACGCTGACCTGCCGGTTCGCCCAGGCCGCCGGCACGACCCGCACCTGGAGCATCCCGGTGGTCGTCAGCAGCACGGCGACCAACGGCGACCCGGTCGCCAACGGCTGCATCACGATCTCCGGCAGCCCGGCGGTCTGCGGCGGCAACGCGACGGTGACCTCCTTCGCCGCCGACCGCCCGCTGACCGGCAGCACCACCGTCGCCTTCACCCCGGCCACCGTGGCCGCGGGCGACTCGGGCACGGCGACGATCAGGTACACGTCGACGGCCTCCTACGACGACCTGACCCTGACGGTCCCGCTCGGCGGCCTGCCGGCCGGCATGACCGTCACCGGCGCCACGGTCGGTGGCGCCGACTGCACCGTGGGAACGAGCGCGATCACCTGCACCGCCCTGTCGCTGGCGGCCGGGACACCGCTCACGATCACGGTCGCGGTGACGCTGGCGAGCACGGTCGCCACCGGCACCAAGTGGGCGCCGGCCGGCGTCCTGCTGGCCGGGGACACCACCGCCGGCACGCTCAGCAGCAACGGCACGCTGGTCACCGCGACGGCGGCGAGCTACAACGTCACGGTCACCGTCGGCACCCCGACCGTCGCCAAGCCGGCGCCCGGCCAGACCACGGTGCTGCCGATCACGCTCACGAACTCGGGGCCGCAGGACGCGGACCCGTACGTGGCGACCATCGTCCTGCCCACGAACACCACCGTGGGCACGCTGCCCGACGGCTGCGCCCAGGGCTCGACCGCCCGGACCGTCGTCTGCACCCTCGCGATCGCGAACGGCGAGACCACCACGATCGAGCTGCCGCTCGTGGTGAGCACCGGCGCCTCGATCGGCTCCACGATCAGCGGCGGCTGCGTCGACGGCGGCGACGACGGCACCTGCGGCTCCTCCGACGACCAGGCGCTGCCCACCTTCACGGTCGGCGCGCCGTCGGTGGACCTGAACATCGAGTACTCCAACCCGCAGCCGCGGGCCACCAAGGGCACGGCGATCCTGCTCAAGCTGCCGTACAGCAACAACGGCACGACGAGCGCGGCCGACGTCAGCTTCGTCATCGACCCGCCCGCCGGCACCACGCTGACCAAGGCGGCCGTCCTGCTGGACGCCTCGGCGGCGGACTTCACCGCGCAGGCCACCGCCGACGACACCATCCCGCTCTCCTGCCAGGCGGCACCCGACGTGGACGCCAACGCGGTCACCTGCACCGGCCCGGACGCCCCGGTCGGCGCCAGCAGCGAGCTCTGGCTCTACCTGGCCGTCGCCAAGACCGCCAAGGCGGGCACCTTCCCGGTGGACGTCACGATCAGCACGACCAGCGCCGAGGGCAACACGGTCAACAACACGGCCACGGCATCGCTGACCATCGCCGGCTCCACCACGGACACCGACGACCCGGACACCGACACCGACTCCGGCAGCGACGGCGACACCGGGACCGACACCCCGGCCGGCAGCGGCTCGGACGGCTCGACCGGCTCGAACAACCTGCCCAAGACGGGCCAGGACCTGACCGGCCTGATCCTCCTCGCCGTCCTCCTGGTCGTCGGCGGCGCGGTGGCCCGCATCGGAGCCCGCACCCGCCGCCGCTGACCGCGGGCGGGAGATCAGATTCTGGACCCCGCCCGCCGGCCGGTCTTACGATCGCAGACGCCCCACGCTCCAGGAGGGAGCAGCGGATGATGCCGATCGTCTCTCGCCGGCCGGCCCGGCGGCGGCCTCTCGCGAACCCGGTCGTTCTCGCCGTGGTCGCCGCCGGGGGATAGCGGATGTCGCCGCTGTTCGACCCGATCGCCGAGCTGTACGAGCGGTACGCCGAGATCACCGACGCGATCTATCGGCCGCACCTCGCCCGCATGCTGCCGGCCGCCGGCGTCCGCGCGGTGGACCTGGGGTGCGGCTCCGGGCGGTTCACCGGCCTGCTGGCGGACCGCTGCGGGCACGTCCTGGCCGTCGACATCGCCGCGCGCGAGGTGGCGATCGCCCGGGAGCGGCGCGCCCGCCCGAACATCGAGTACCGGGCCGGCAGCCTGCTCGACGTCGCCCCGGACCGGGACGGCCGGTTCGACATCGTGCTCTCGGTCAACACGCTGTTCCACCTGTTCGCGCAGCATGACGTCGAGGTCGTGCTGCGGCATGTCAGGTCGCTGGTGGCGCCGGGCGGTGCGGCGGTGATCGTGGACATCGTCACGCCCGGTCCGCGCGCCGTGCTGATGCACCGGTGGTGGGGCCTGACCGACGCCGCCCAAACCCTGCTCCGGCGGCGGTCGGTCCGCGACGCCTGGACCGTCCTGCGGCTGCGCCAGCACCCGGTGTGGATGCGGCACGCCCGGACGAACCAGCCGCTGACCCGGCCGGCCTTCCACCGCCGCTACGCGGAGCTCTTCGCCGGGGCCGAGTTCCTCGACACCATCAGCCCCTTCGCCTGCGCCCTCGTCTGGCGTGCGCCGTCCCAGCGCTGATCAGCCCGAACGGTCAGCTGGTGGGCAGGAAGGTGCCCGAGCCGGCGACCACGACCGGGCCGCCGGGGGTCGCGCGGTTGAGGCGGCGGTGGGCGGTCGAGCCGCGCGTCACCAGGCGCACCGGAAGGACGGCCGGCTCGTCCGGAACCCCGGCGCCGCCCAGCAGGGCGAGCAGCGATCGGACAGCCGTGTCCCCCATCAGGCGCAGCGGCGCCGCCACGGTCGTGAGGCCCGGCGTGATCAGCGCGCCCGCGGCGACGTTGCCGAAGCCGACCACGCTGACCTCCTGCGGGACCAGGATGCCGCGGGCGGTGAGGGCGTGGATCAGGCCGGCGGCGATGAGGTCGTCGTGGGCGACGACGGCCGTGGTGGGCCGGCTCAGCAGGTCGCCCGCCGCGGCCAGGCCCCCGGCCAGGGTCGCGGGGAACGGGCCGATGCCCCGGCACTGGACGCCGTGCTCGCTGCCGGCCTGGCGCAGGGCCCGGCGGCGCATGCCGTCCGACCAGGTGCCCGCCGGTCCGGCGACATAGGTGACCAGCTCGTGGCCCAGCCCGGCCAGGTGCTCGACCGCCGCGCGCACGCCGCCGGGCACGTCCGGCACCACGCCCGGCAGCCCCGGCAGCGCGCGGTCGAGCAGCACCAGCGGGCGCTCGGCGGCCAGGCGGCGTACCTCGTCGTCGGCCAGGCCGGGCGCGGCGATGACCAGGCCGTCGACGCTGGAGACGACGCGGCCGAGGTCCGCGGCGGCCTCCGGGCAGGCCATGTCGACCAGGATCGTCGAGTAGCCCGCCTCGGCCGCGGCCGTCTGGGCGCCGCGCAGCATGCCCGCCGAGTACGGGCACGCGACGTCGGTGACGACCAGGGCGATCATCGACGTGCGGCCGGTCGTCACCGCGCGGGCCAGCGGGTTGAGGCGATAGCCCAGCTCATCGGCGGCGGCGAGAATCTTGCCGACGGTGGCGGGGGCGACCCGGCCCGGGCGGGAGAAGGCGCGCGACACGGTCGACGCGGCCACGCCGGCTCGGCGGGCGACGTCGTAGATCGTGGGCGCCCGATTTCCGGCCATCGGTTGCAGGCTAGCCGGGTTCGACGGGTTCCGTCCGGGAAAATCCGGCGCGCACCCGCGCGATCTTGACCTCGTGCTGCAGGGTCGCGATGTCGTACGCCCCGTAGTGCCGGCGCCCGTTGATGAAGAACGTCGGCGTGCCCGAGACGCCGCTGAGGTCGGCCGAGTCCACGTCCTCCGCCACCCGGTCGCGGTGCAGGCGGGCGGTCAGCTCCGCGTGGAAGCGCTCGGCGTCGAGGCCGAGCTCCCCGGCGTACCGGATCAGGTCGGTGACCCGCAGGTGGTCCTGGTGCGCGAGCAGCAGGTCGTGCATCTCCCAGAAGCGGCCCTGCGCCGCGGCGGCCTCGGCCGCCTCCGCCGCGAGCTCGGCCTGCGGGTGCACGTCGGGCAGCGGCAGGTGCCGCCAGACGTAGCGCAGGTCGGCGTCGGCGAGCAGGTCGCGCACGGCGGGTTCGGCCTGACCGCAGTACGGGCACTGGAAGTCGCCGTACTCCACCACGGTGACCGACGCGCCGGCCGGCCCCCGGCAGTGGTCGCGCTCCGGATCGACGCCGGGGATCAGGTCGACGAGGTCCTCCGTGGCGCCGAGCAGCAGCCGGGCCCGCCGCGCCGGGGGCAGCAGCCGGGTGACGCGGAACACCGCCCAGGTCAGCACGGACGCCCCGGCCGCCGCGGAGAGCACCCCGATCTTCGCGTCGGCCAGCTCCGGGCCGGTGAAGGCGAGCGCCGCGATGAGCAGGGACACCGTGAACCCGATGCCGGCGATCGTGCCGCTGCCCAGCACGGCGGCCCAGCCCACGCCGGGCCGGATCCGGCCGCCCGACAGCCAGGTGAGCAGGGCCGGCACCCCGACCACCGCGATCGGCTTGCCGACCAGGTAGCCGGCGATGATGCCCCAGGTCACCGGCGACGTGTACGCCCGGGCGAGCGTGCCCCCGTCGAGCACGATCCCGGCGTTGGCCAGCCCGAACAGCGGCACGATCACATAGCTGGACCACGGGTGGAAGCGCCGCTGCAACCGGTCGTTGGGCGACAGCGTCTCGAGCACCCCGATGGACGCCGACCGGGCGATCTCCGGCGTGGGCTGCTCGCGGAACAGCTTGAACAGCCCGCTGGCCTGCTCGAGGGTGGCCCGCGCCGGACTGTACGCCACCGCGGTCAGGCCCATCGCCAGCCCGGCGACCACGGGGTCGACGCCGCTGCCCATCATGGCCGCCCACAGCGCCACCCCGACCAGGGCGTAGACGGGGGTACGCGCGGACGCCCAGGTAGCGCATCGCCACGAACAGGGCGAACGCCACCGCGGCGACGGCCAGCGCCATGAGGTCGATGTCCTCGCTGTAGACGACGGCGATCACCACGAGGGCGACCAGGTCGTCGACGACGAAGACGGTGAGCAGGAAGACGCGTACCTGGTCGGGGACGTTGCGGCCGATCAGCGCGAGCAGGCCGAGGGCGAGCGCGGTGTCGGTCGACATCGCCACGCCCCAGCCGTGCGCGTCCGGCCCGCCCCCGGTGAACGCCAGGTAGACCAGCACCGGCAGCAGCATCCCGGCCAGCCCGGCCAGGCTCGGCAGCACGAACCGGCGCCGGTCCCGCAGCTCCCCCAGGTCGAACTCGCGCCGCGCCTCCAGCCCCACGACCAGGAAGAACAGCGTCATGAGCCCGCTGTTGACCCAGGTCCGCAGCTCCTCGCCGATCCCGTGCCCGCCGAGGCGCACGGCCAGCTCGGTGCGCCACACCGCCTCGTACGACGCGGCGTCCAGGTTGGCCCAGACGAGCGCGGTGGCGATGGCGGCGACGAGGACACCGGCGCTGCCGGCCTCCGTACGCAGGAAGGCGCGCAGCGGCGCGCCCAGCTGGCGGCTCCACGGGGTGCGTCCGCGCAGATCCGCGCCGGGGGTCACAGTCACGCCGCCCAGCCTGCTCACCGCGGGCTCCCGGCGCAAGATCCGTGCCGGTCAGCCTCCGGCGGTGTCCCCCTGGCCCGGGGCGGGCCCGGCGGGCTGCGGGTCGAAGGGGTGGCGCAGGCGGCGCATCGTCTCGTCGCTGTGGTCGGCGGTCAGGACGACGGGGTCCTGGTCGCCGCCGGGCTCGGCGCGGAACTGGGGGACGGAGATGCTGTCGGGAACCATGCGGTCCGGCTCCTGGTCTCGTGATCGGTCAGGGACGAGGCCCGTTCTACCCCACTGGAACCGCTCCCATGCGCGAACCGGACAACATCCCCCAGGAGGGCGGAAAGGTGACGGGCCGCGAGCATCCTGCTACAACAGGTCGATGCGCCCTGAGTACTACCGGGTCACCCGGGTCACGATCGACGGCGGCCGGGAGGTGTGCGTCCGCCTCGCCGGCGACTTCGACCACGATGCGTGCGGCGATCTGGAGCGCGAGCTGACCGGCGCGGTGCTGGGCACGGCCGCTCCCCTGTTCGTCGCCGACCTGGGCGAGACGAAGTTCCTCGGCTCGGAGGCGGTCGGGGTCCTGCTGAGCGGCCTGCTCCGGGCCCGCGAGCACGGCAAACAAGTGAGCATCGTCAATGCCCACGGCGTCGTCCGCACGGTGCTGGTCGTCACCGGGATCCTCGACCTGTTCGGCGACGCGGAGGACGGCCCGCCCGTGGGACTGGTGGCTCAGTAAACCGGCGGACCCGCCGAACGGACAGGAGTGAGGTGGACCACGGGCCCCCGCACCGGACGCTCCTGGGTCCTGGTGCTGCTGGTCGCTGCGGTCCTGGTCGCCGGGGGCATCGTGACCGGCGTCGTGGGCTACGCGCTGGAACGCGCCGAGGAGCGCTACGCCGCCCAGTCCATGAACCGGTACGCCTCCGACGTCGGCACCGGCGTCTCCGGCGAGGTCGAGCGGTACGGCGGGACCCTCACCGACCTGTCCCGGGCCCTGGCCGCCCAGGGCAACCTGAGCCGCGAGGACTTCTCCGACATCACCGGCGGGCTGGAACCCGACCGGTTCCCCGGCGTGTCCGGCTTCGCCTTCGTCGTGCCGGCGACGGCCGGCGAGTACGACGCCGTGCAGCGCTACTGGCGGGCCGAGGGCGCCACCGGGCTGACGCTGCGGCCGGTCGGCGCCCGCGAGGACCACGCCTTCGTCGTCTACTCGCAGTCGGTGGACGGCTCGCCGGCCGCGACGCCCGGTGCCGACACGAGCACGGTGCCCGAGCTGGTCGAGACCATGACGGTCGCGCGGAGCACCGGGCGGCTGGCCACCACCCGGTCGTACGTGCTGCTGAAGGACCGCAGCCTGCCGGCGGCGCGGCAGCAGGCCTCGTTCAGCCTGGTCGCGCCGATCCGGACCCGGGCCGGGACGTTCCGCGGCTGGCTGGTGATGGGCGTGCACGGCAAGGACTTCCTGGACCGTACGCTCAGCGAGCGGGCCGAGGGCATGGTGCGCGTGGTGCTCGACGAGGCGTCGGTGGCGGGCGCGGTGGTCATCGCCAGCGCCGACGTGGGCACCCTCGACCCCGACAAGGCCCTGGTACGCGAACGCGCCATCAGCGTCGGCCAGCGCGTCTGGCGGCTGACCGTGCTGCCCACCAGCCGCCTGCGCCACAACTCCGACCACGAGCTGACCGCCGTGGCGATCGGCGCCTGCATCGGCGTGACGCTGATCCTGGCCCTGCTGGTCGGGCTGCTGGCCGGGGCCCGCAACCGCGCGGTGACCCGGGTCGAGCGGGCCACCGCCGACCTGCGCGAGGACATCGCCCGGCGCGAGACCGTGGAGCTGCGGCTGCGCGAGCGGGAGAACGAGCTGCGGCACCTGGCGCTGCACGACCCGCTGACCGGGCTGGCCAACCGGGTGCTGTTCTACGAGCGGGTGGCGCACGCGCTGCTGACCCACGCGCGCACCGGGCACACGTTCGCGGTGATCTTCCTGGACCTGGACGGCTTCAAGGAGGTCAACGACCGGCTCGGCCACGGCGCCGGGGACGAGCTGCTCATCCAGGTGGCCGAGCGGCTGCGCGGGTGCCTGCGCGCGAGCGACACGATCGCCCGCTTCGGCGGGGACGAGTTCGCCGTCATCACCGAGCGGCTGGCCTCCGCCGGGGACGTCCACGCGGCGGCGACCCGCATCGTCGAGACCCTCGGGCACCCGTACCACCTGGAGGCCGGCACGGCCGAGGTCACGGCCAGCGTCGGCATCGCCCGCAACCGCCCCGGCGACGACGCGGACGACGTGCTGCGCGAGGCGGACCTGGCGATGTACTCCGCGAAGAAGTCCGGGAAGGGGCGTTTCGTCGTCGCCGGGCAACCCTGACTTTGCCGTACGCCGGAGCCCTGCCATGATGTCGCCGGGCGACCCCGGCGATGGGAGTACACAGTGGAAGCAACGGGCACCGGCCGGCCTGCGATCGACTCGACGGTGCCGCACCCGGCCCGCCGCTACAACTACTGGCTCGGCGGCAAGGACAACTTCGCCGCCGACCGCGCCTCGGGCGACATGATCGAGGCGGCCTTCCCCGACGTGCGCACCAGCGCCCTGGCGAATCGCGCGATGCTGCGCCGGGCGACCCGCTTCCTGGCCGCCGAGGCCGGCATCCGGCAGTTCCTCGACATCGGCACCGGCCTGCCGACCGCGGACAACACGCACGAGGTGGCGCAGGCCGTGGCCCCCGAGTCCCGGATCGTCTACGTCGACAACGACCCGCTGGTCATGGTGCACGCGCGGGCGCTGCTGACCACGAGCCCGCAGGGCCGCACCTCCTACATCGAGGCCGACCTGCGCGACCCCGCGACGATCCTGGGCCACCCGGCGCTGCGCGAGACCCTCGACCTCGGGCAGCCCGTCGGCCTGATGCTGATCGCGGTCCTGCACTTCGTGCCCGGCGACGGCGCCGCCCGCCCGATCGTCGGGGAGCTGCTCGGCGCCCTGCCCGCCGGCAGCTACCTGGTGGTCACCCACGCCACCTCCGACTTCGGCACGCCCGACCAGCAGGCCCGCTACCGGGAGATGGTCGAGCAGGGCAAGAGCGACGTCTGGACGCGCGGCCGCGACGAGGTGGCCGACCTGTTCGCCGGCCTCGAGCTGGTCGAGCCGGGCGTGGTCCCGGCGCAGCGGTGGCGGCCGGACCCCGGCGACCCGGAGTACACCGACCAGCAGGTCAACGTCTGGACGGCGGTGGGCCGCAAGCCCTGACTTCCCTACCCCTCCTGTGGGATTTATGGAGCTTCGATATGCTGGCCGCAAGGCTGGAGATCGGAGTTCCGTGCACATTTCAGCGCGCAGCGACTATGCCGTCCGGGCCATGCTGGCCGTGGCCGCCGGCACGGACACCCACCCGGCGCGCGCCTCCGCGCTGGCCGAGGCGCAGGACATCCCGTTCAGCTTCCTGCAGGGCATCCTCGTGGACCTGCGACACGCCGGCCTGCTGGTGAGCCGGCGCGGGGTGCGCGGCGGCTACATCCTGGCCCGCCCGCCGGCCGAGATCAGCGTCGGCGACATCCTGCGCGCCGTCGGGGGCGTGCCGGAGGGGGACGGGCCCGCCGCCACCGCCCGGGGCGCGGCGGCCGAGGCGATGCGCGGCGTCTGGGCCGCGGCCGGGCAGGCCGTCGACCGGGTGCTCGACTCCACCACGCTGGCCGACCTGCACCGCCGCGCCGCCTGACGAGCCGATTGCGGTCAAGTCGCTCCCCGCGCTGCCGATGTGTCTGATCGAGAGGTCATCGACACCGGCAGAGGGCAAGGAGCACCATGAGCAGTACGGGGACGGCGACGCGGCGGCGCCTCTGGGCGGACCGGCCGGTCGGCGTGAAGATCACCGTGGCGGTACTCGTCGCCCTGCTGGTGTCGGCGCTGGCCACCGTGGCCACTTTGATGCAGACGAGCCAGGTGCGCGACCACGGCGAGGAGATCTACGACAACAACGTGGTCTCGCTGGTCATCGCCTCCGACCTGCGCGACACCTTCCGCCTGCTGCGCATCGACCAGAACGCCGTGCCGCTGCTGGAGCCCGGCTCCGACGACCAGAAGTCGATGCTCCAGGACGTCGCCGACGACGAGGCCGCGCTCACCGAGCTCATCGACAAGTACCAGCCGGGCGCCGCGGACCCCGCCCTCGTCGAGCAGTTCCGGACGACCTCCGCCGCCTACGTCAAGATCGTCGACGAGCAGCTGCTGCCCGTCGCGGAGAAGGGCGACCGCGCCGAGTTCATGCGGCTGCGCGAGAACGTGGCGAAGGAGTCGTACGAGGCGTCGAAGACCCTGCTCAAGCAGATGCTCGCCGCCGAGGACGCCCAGGCCGCCGCCCTGCGCGCCGACCTCGCCTCCGGCTACCGGACCGCGCTGACGGTGTCGCTGACCACGCTGGCGATCGCCCTGGTGATCGGCATCGCGCTGGCGCTGTGGGTCTCCCGCGGCATCAGCAAGCCGCTGCGCCAGGTCGCCGGCACCCTGGACCGCATCGCCGAGGGCGACCTGTCGATGCACGTCGACGACCCGGGCACCCGCGACGAGGTCGGCACCATGGCCCGCGGCCTGCGGCGCTCGGTCGACTCGATGCGCGCCAGCGTCGCCACCGTCCTCGACCAGGCCCGCCGGCTCACCGAGGCGTCGACCGCGCTGACCCAGGTCTCCGCGCAGATCGCCGACGGCGCCTCCACCACGGCGAGCCGCTCGCAGACCGCCGCCGACGCCGCCAACGAGGTCGCCTCCAGCGTCGGCACGGTCGCCGCGGCCAGCGAGGAGATGAACTCCGCCATCGCCGAGATCTCCCGCAGCGCCGCCAGCGCCGTATCCGTGGCGCAGGAGGCCCTGAACACCGCCGCCCGCACCAACACCTCGGTCGCGGCGCTCGGTGCGGCCAGCGCCGAGGTCGGCGACGTCGTCAAGGTCATCAACCAGATCGCCGAGCAGACCAACCTGCTCGCCCTCAACGCCACCATCGAGGCGGCGCGGGCCGGCGAGGCGGGCAAGGGCTTCGCCGTGGTCGCCACCGAGGTCAAGGACCTCGCCCAGGAGACCGCCAAGGCGACCGGCGAGATCAGCGCCAAGATCGCGGCGATCCAGTCGAGCAGCGCGGAGGCCGCCGAGGCCCTCGCCGAGATCAGCGCGATCGTCGAGCAGATCAACGAGCACCAGACGACCGTGGCCTCCGCGGTGGAGGAGCAGACCGCCACCACGCACGAGATCACCCGCAGCGTCAGCCAGGCCGCCACCGGCGTCGACCACATCGCCCGCAGCGTCAGCGAGGTGTCGCAGACGGCGGACGGCTCCCGCGCCGGGGCCGGGCGGGCGGCGGACGCGGCCGGCGAGCTGTCGGGTCTGGCCCACACCCTCAACGAGGCGGTGTCGCGCTTCCGCGTCTGACCGCACCGGCGCGGACCGGCCGTGTCGCTCACCCGAGCGGCGCGGCCGGTTCCGCTTCATCCCGTTCATCCCGCTTTTCCCGGCGCTGCTCCACTCGCCTTTGCGGCGCTGCTCTTCCCGCGGTCCCGGCGCTGCTCTTCCCGCGGTCCCGGCGCTGTTCTTTTCGCTTTCCCCGCGCTGTTCTTTGCGCCTTCCCGGCGGCGGGACCGTCTCCCTTACCGGCGCGGGCGGATCTCGGTGCCGGCGATCGCGGTCAGGATGGCCGACGCCGGCGTGGCCGGGGCGGGGCCGGCGCTCACCTCGGCGAAGCGCACCAGCCCGGCCCGGTCGGCGACGACCACCGCCGGATGGGGCAGCGTGGCGCGGCCGGTGCCGAGCACGCCCTTGGCCTCCGCGGCGCTGAAGCCCAGCCCGAACCGGTCGATCAGCGCGTGCCGCGGGTCGGCGCCCACGAGCAGCCGCAGGCCCAGCCGGTGCTTCATCTCGGCGAGCAGGTCGGGCCGCTGCGGGCTGACCGCGACCACGTGGGCGTCGGTGCCGGCGAGCTCCTCGTCGTAGGCCGCGAGGGCCGTCTCGCACTCCGCCGAGCCGGCGTGCCGGACGAAGACGAGCACCAGCGGGCCGGTGTCGAGCAGCTTGCGCAGGAAGATCGGGCCGAGGTCGGCCTCGATCAGGGGCAGGTCCGGGATGCGTGCGCCCGGGGAGATCATGCGGCTCCAGACGGCGTCCCGCTCCAGCTGGCGCTGGAAGGCGGCGTCGTCGGGCCGAACCTGAGCCTGGGTCACGGTCATGGATTCAGGCTACCCAGGCGGTTTCCCCGCGAGTGCCCCCATTTGATGGAATTCACATGAATCAACGGCGGCAGTGCGACGCGGAGCACACCCCCAGGCACCGAGAATTCACCGGTTCGTGGCCGGTCAGCCAGGTCCGTAGGCGGTCAGCCCGTACCAGGCGACGTACTCCTCCGCTCCCCCGCCCGCCACGGCCGCCCGCGCGTGCCACACCGCCTCGGGCAGGCCGGCGCCGGCGGCCAGGTGCCGGTGCAGCACCGCCATCGCGGCCGCGCAGGCGCCGTCCGGGATGGGCAGGTCCGCGGCGACCACCCCGGCGCTGCCGTGCGACATCATCGCGCCCGCGAACCCCAGGACCTCGTCCCCGCCGTACGCCTGGTGCGCGCCCGACTGGCACGACGCCAGCACCACGCGCCGGGGCGCGACGCCCCGGGCCAGCATCTCGTGCAGGGTCAGGGGGCCGTCGCTGAGCTCCAGCGAGCTGAACAGGGGGCTGTCGGACCGGAACCGCCCGTGGCACGCGAAGTGGGCGAGGTCCGCGCCACGGGCGAGGTCGATCGCCGCGCCGGCCGTGCTGTCCGGGGGCAGCAGGACGCGTACGTCGTCGTGCTCCGCCGCCACGGCCTTGACCTCGCCCGCCGCGCCCGCCAGGTCGGGGCCGGCGACGATCGCCACGCCGCTGCCGGCGGGCGGGCCGGCGACGCGAGCATGGGCCCACAGACCCGCGGAGGGCGACACCGACACCGGCGCGGAGTGCAGAGCCGACCAAGGTACGCCCGACAGGCGCGTCGACGGCACGACCACCAGAGGGACGTCGCCGGGGACCCCGATCGGCGCGACGAGCAGCTTGGTCAGGCCCGCCACGGCACTCTGCGCGGCGTGCCGGGCCGGAGCGGCGAACCGGGTGCCCAGCAGCAGCCGGCGCAACGCGAACTCGGCGGCCCCGGTCTCGCGCAGGACCGCCGCCACGTCGCCCAGCTCGACCAGCCGGGTGCGGCGCGGCTCCACGACCACGGCGATGACGCGGTCGCCCAGGACGGCGTACTCGGCGAGCCAGCGCCCGTCCAGCGCGCGGCGCAGCTCGGCCACGCCCACCGGGGAGGCCGCGGCGGTGCCGATGCCCTCGTCCTGCGACCACGACCGGCGCCGGATCCGCGACTCCAGGGCGCTCTGCCGGGCGAGCAGCGCGGCCGGCTCCTCGCCCCGGTCGAGACGGGCCTCGCGCAGCTCACGAGCGACGCCGCGCAGCGCCACGACGTCCTGACGGTCCACCCCTGCCGCCGGGGGATGCACCCGCAGCAGCGCCGCCGACCGGGTGCGCTCGAGCCAGGCCAGCACGGTCGCGGCGGGGGCGTTCGGCAAGGCGGCTGCGGGGCTCTCCGTGGCCGGCAGCAGCGTGCGCAGGCCCAGCGCGCCGAGCTCGGCGCCGTGCCCGGACGCGAGCACCCGCAGCTCCAGCGACGGCAGGGCCGAGCGGTGCCGGGCCAGATCGCGCAGCCCGCGCAGGCACGCGCGCACCACCTCGCCGGGCTCCTCGGCCTCGGCCAGCAGCGCCCGCGCCAGGTGCCCGCGCAGGCGGACCAGCAACGACTGCCCCTCCGCCAGCTCACCCACCGCGGTCAGCTCCCGCCGAGCCACCGGTACGCGCCCCAGCGCCAGCGCCGAGCGGCCGGCCGCCAGATGGGCGTACGCCGCCTCCTCGCGCAGGCCGAGCCGCTCGAGCGTGGCCGCCGCCCGGCACAGCTGGGTCAGCACCCCGGGCGAGTCCCCCTCGAGGCAGGCCCGGGCCTCCGCCTCGGTGACGGCGGCCCGCGCGACCCACGCCCGGCGCCGCTGGTGCCGGAACTCGGCGGCCGCGGCCCGCGCGTCGGCCAGGGCGGCGGCGGCATCGCCCAGCTCCAGCGCCAGCCGGGCACAGCGCAGCCGCGCGTCGGCCGCCATGAGCCGCGCGCCGTGCTTGTCGAACTCCACATGCGCCTCGCGGGCGGCGGTCATCGCCTCGTCGAGCAGGCGGAGGTCGCGCAGCACGTCCGCGTACTCCTGGAGGTGCTCTCCCACCGGCAGGCCGGCGGCCGTGTGCAGGCGCCCGGCCTCCTCGAAGCGCCGCACGCTCTCCGCCAGCCGCCCGGCGTGGTAGCTGGCCCACGCGGCGCTGGTGGCGATCACCGCGGGCAGGCGGCTGCCCATCTCGCGGGCCAGCTCGGCGGCCCGGTCGAGATTGGCCAGCGCCTCCTGCGGTCGCCCGACGACGGTCTGCAGCAGGGCCAGGTTGTTGGCCGCCTTGACCCACACGAACGGCGGCGTGGCGGGATCCGCCAGCACCGCCTGGTACGTCGCCTCGGCCGCGGTGAGCCGCCCGCCGTTGTGATCGATGACGGCCAGCTGCAGCAACAGCTCGGGCCGGTCGCCGCTCGCCACCAGCGGCTCGGCCCGGCGCAGGTCCCGGGCCGCGGCCGCCTCCCGGCCGAGCTCCTGCAGCGCCACCGACCGGGTGAGCAGCACCTCGCCCAGCCGGCGTGGCAGCTCGTGCCGGGCCGCGAGCGTCACCGCCCGGTCCAGCAGCGACTTGGCGCCCTCGTTGTCCAGGGCGACGTGCCGCGCCCAGGCCACGGCGCGCAGCGCGACCACGAGCGCCTCGTGATCCTCCGCCGCAGTGGCGGCCGTCACGAGAGCTTCGGCGCTCGCGGCGTATCTGGCCGGATCGCGCACGACTCTTGTGAAGGCGGCATCAGCCTCGTCCCGCAGTCCGGTCCCGGCCTCCACACCGGACCGCACGGGGCCGGACGGTCCGTCAGTTCCCACCGCAGCAGACTATCGAGGGGAAGGGGAAACAATCCATGACGATCGCTGATCGCTGGCCGCTGCCCGACCGGCGCGACGCGGCGCAGCTCTTGAGCGACCAGCCGGCCGTGCGCCGCCAGGTCGACAAGCTCAACCGCTCGGAGACCGAGACCGCCAGCCGCCAGGAGCTCATCGAGGTGCTCGACCGCATCCGCGTGCGCGCGCAACGCGCCACGGGCCCGGGCTCCAGGCGGTTCCTGTCGCTCACGCCGCCCGAGGAGCCCCACACGGTGCTGATCGCCGAGGGCGAGCTCGTGATCGACGGCGACGACGACCAGCTGGCCGCGTGCCGCGAGGTGCTCCGGGCGTACACGGAGGTGCCCGGCCGGGCCCGCCACCGCCGGCGCCGCACCCGGGTCTTCCGCCGCACCGACGGCGACGCCCGCGCGCTCGGCACCGACGCGCAGCGGCTGCGCGACACGGCCGGCGTCGAGGTCACGCAGAACACGATCGTGCCGCTCGGCTACATCATCAAGGGCGACTCCTATCCGGGCAGCACCGTGGCGCCGGCGGCCTTCGCCACCAACGGCGCGACCGCCCCGGTGCGGGTGGCCGTGATCGACACCGGCCTGACCGCCGTCACGCGGGGGGACGGCTGGGACACGGGCATCGTGCGCAACGGCATCGACCCGCTCGACGAGGCCCTGCCCAAGGGGCGCATCGACTGGTTCGGCGGGCACGGCACGTTCGCGGCCGGCATCGTCCGGCAGATCGCCCCGGACTGCGAGCTCGTGGTCTACCGCTTCACCGGCCAGGACGGCACGGGCACCGACGACGACGCCGCCGACATGCTGCTCAAGGCGGTCGACGACGCGGCGGGCAAGCGCCTGATCATCAACGCCTCCTTCGGCGCCCCGGCGGTCGGCGGCACGCCCCCGCTGGCCCTGCGCGAGGCCGTCCGGCACATCACCACCGACCACCCCGACGTCCTCATCGTCGCCAGCGCCGGCAACGACGGCCGCGACACCCCGTTCTACCCGGCCGCCTTCGACGGCGTCGTCGGCGTGGGTGCGCTGACCAGCGGCCTGACCGCGGCGAGCTTCTCCAACAAGGGCAACTGGGTCGACTGCTCGGCGGTCGGCGTGGGCGTCGTCTCCACCTTCGTCACGGGCCTGCTCCCGCCGGAGGACGACCCGGACAAGCTGGGCCCCGACGTCACCTTCGGCGCCGACGCCTGGGCCACGTGGAGCGGCACCAGCTTCTCCGCCCCGCAGGTCGCCGCGGCCGTCGCGGCGCTGTGCGGCGAGGACGCGAGCCTGAGCCCGCGGGCGGCCTACACGGCGCTGACGACCGGGCGGCCGAGCCTGCCGGGCTACGGCAAGCTCGTCCACTTGCTGCGCGGCACGCCGCTCTGACCGCACTCTCACCGGGGGGTGAGGCGTCGCCCGGGTACCCGGTCAACGGGTGCCCGGGCGGCGCTGCTTGGTGACCTTCGGCCGACTGGCCGCGCTGTCCCGCGGGCCGGATTTTCCTTGGCTTTTCTTGGCGGCCTGGACTTTCCGCCGGCGGGGCGCGCCGCCTCGCGGGCCGGGTTCTTCCTGGCCGGGCGGAGGCGGCCCGGGCTCCCGTTCTGGGGTGCCCGGGCGGCGCTTCGTCGTCAGACGAGGGTCCAGCGGGTGGCGACGGCGAAGGCTCCCCCGCGGCGGACGGTGAGGCTCATCGGGCCGGGCGGCACGTCCTCCAGCACGAAGAAGCCGCCCTCGTCGGCGGGCACCTGCTGCACCTCGGCGGTGCCGGGCCGGCGCAGCTCGATGTCGGCGGGCTCCGGCGGGAAGAGGTGACCGGACAGGCGGCGGAGCTCCCCCACCGCCTCGACTTGTACCGCGACGATCACCTCGTCCTGGCCGCGCTCGTCGACCACTTGGAAGGTGAGCTGCCGGGGCTGCGGCACAGTGGCCGAGCCGCGCACGGCAAGCGGTTGCCACTCGGGGTCGGGAGCGGCGGAGTCCTCGACCAACTCGGCCAGCTCCGCGTCGAGATCGCGGAGGATGAAGCTCGCCTTGGCCAGCGCCACCAGGTCGCGCGGGGCGGGGTCCACCTCTCGCAGCAGCGCGCCGAGCCGGGCCAGCAACAGCTGATCGTCCCGCTCCTCGCCCGGCCCGTCGCCCTGCGGCGATGGCGTCCCTGCCTGCGCGCGGGGTCGCGCCTCCTGCGCGTGCGGTCCGTCCCCTTGCGCGCGTGGCTCGTCTGTCCGCACGCTTGGCGGGGCTGCCTGCGCGCGTGGCTCGTCTGCCTGCGCGCGTGGTCCGTCTTCCGGCGCGCGTCGCTCGTCTGCCTGCGCGCGTGGTCCGTCTGCCTGCGCGCGTGGTCCGTCTGCCTGCGCGCGTGGTCCGTCTGCCTGCCCGGGGCCGGGATGGCGCTCGGGCCCGGGCTGGGGGCGCTCTCCGGCGGGATCGGGGGGTCCGGAGGGGGCGGTCGGGTCGGTCACGGGGTCTCCTCGGGGAGGCGGGGCGACGCGGTGCGTAGCGTGTCCATCACTCTCACGAGTGCGATCCCTCGTCCTCGATACGTTCTGTCAGGAATTTGCGCAACTGGGCCAGGCACCGTTTCCGGGTCGGGCCGAGGCTGCCGATGGGGATGTCGAGAGAGCTGGCCGCCAGTTCGTACGACGGCCGCCTGTCCTCCGCGTCGACCACCAGCACCCGCAGCACCCGCTGGCACCGGGGCATCAGCCGGTCGAACGCCGCCCACAGCTCGGCATCGCGCGCCTCGACCAGCATGGGCAGCTCGGGGTCGCCCTCCGGGCCGGCCTCCAGGTCGAGCAGCCAGGTCTCGTCGACGGGATGGGTGCGCTTCGCCCGCCGCAGCGCCGCCCGGGCCTCGTTCCGGCAGGTGGTGCCGAGCCAGGCGCCGAACGCGGCATGGTCCCGCAGCGTCGACAGGTTCTCGAGCGCCCGCAGCCACGTCTGCTGGAACACGTCCGCGGCGTCGGCGGGCCCGAGCCGGTAGACCCGGCAGATCGCCCACACCCGGTTGCTGTACCGCTCGACGAGCCCGTCCCAGGCGTCCGCGCTGCCCTTGAGCGCCCCTGCGACCAGCACCGCCACGTCCTCGTCGCGGGCCCGGTCGCCGCCGGCAGCGCCGTTGGCCGCGGGTTCACCGAGCGCGTCGCGGTCGTACGTGGTCGCGCCGTCACCCGGGTGCAGCACCTCGTCGTCGTCCCGCCGGCCCACCGTCATCGTCGCCCCCCACTGGATCTGGCGGCGCCCCGGCCGGCCCGCTCCGCCCCCGCGCGCGCCCCGATCCGTGATCCCGCCGTGGCCGCCCGGATCGTCCATCGGCGGCCATAGATGTGCCGATTCACCATAGACCACGAAGTCTGCCGGACAGCCCGGGGAAACGGCGAAACGGGCTTCATTCAAGCCGACCGTCCCCGCCGGACGGAACACCGCACCTGTGGGGTCTCCGCCTCCGGCCGGCCGAGGTCCGCCGCCGAGCGGCCGGCCCGGCTGCCCGGGCAGACGATCGACCCCGGCGGAAGGGGCCGCGGACCTGCCCTCGGGGCCACCGCGGTCACCGACGCCATGACCGGCGCGCCGCCCTGGTGGTGTGCGCACTCTCACGCGCCGCCTTGGAGACCGTCCGGGCCCTCGGCCGCGCCCACCGTCACCCTCGTCGGCCTCCGCCGCGGTCGTGCGTGCATCTCTCCCGCCAGATGCCGGCGCAGGGGCTCCGCCGGTCGCCGGAGCGCCCGCCTCGAGGCCGGCGTGACCCGGGAAAAGTAAGCGCCGCTGCGAATTCCACGGGGGAAGAACTCGCAACGGCGTGCCCTGAACGATAGTCCATGCCGGAGGGCGCCGTCCATTCGGCCGGGCCGTGAGCGCCGCCCCGGCGCGCTTTCGGGACACCACCCGCGCTCCGGGGACACGATCGGCGCGGCGGCGTTGATGACAGCGCCGTTAAATGTCGGGTCGTCAGTCATTTGACTCAAGGCGGCGGGGCGCCGGGCGGGCAGGGTGGGATGGGGGCGGCCCCGGCGGCCGTCCGGGAGGAGACCGACGATGCGCACGACGACGCGGGCGATCACGGTGGCGTTGCGGGCCACGGATCCGCTGAGCCTGGCCGGCCTGGCCCGGATGCTGGCCGACGACCCCGCGGTCACGGTCGCCGCCGGGCCGGGGACGGACGCCGACGTGCTGGTGCACGCGGCGGAGCGGGTCGACGCCCGGGTCGTTCCGGTGCTGCGCCGGTCGTCGATCGAGACGCGGCGCCCCGTCGTCCTGGTCGTGGACGAGATAAGCCGCGACGAGATGCGGCTCGCCGTGGAGTGCCGCGTGGTCGAGGTGCTGCCCACGGTCGCCGTGACCGCCGAGCGACTGGGCGCGAGCATCCGGGCGGCGGTGGGCGCGGGTGGTCATCTGCCGTCGGGGCTGGCCGGACAGTTGCTCGAGCACGTGCGGCAGCTGCGGTCCGAGGCGCTGCAGGAGACCGGTCTCGGCGCGTCGGGCCTCACGCCGCGGGAGGTGTCCGTCGTCAGGCTCCTGGCGGAGGGCCTGGAGACCGCGGAGATCGGGACGCGGCTGCACTGCTCGGAGCGTACGGTCAAGAGCGTCATCAGCGGGATCATCCGCCGCCTCGACCTGCGCAACCGCTCCCACATCATCGCGCACGCCATGCGCTACGGCGTGATCTGACCCCGCCCGGGCCACCCCTGCGCCGTGATCTGACCCCGCCCGAGCCACTGCTGCGCCGCCCGTGCCCGGAGCCGCCCCACCTGCTGAACCGCGCGTGCAGTCGCCCGCGCCCCGGCATATGGAGTCGACCGAAGTGGCCCACGCCCAGCACATGGCGCCCGCGCCCGGCACATGGAGTCGGCCGGAGTCGCCCGCGCCCGGCACATGGAACCCCGCGCCTGGCACATGGAGCCACCCGAAGTCGCCCGCGCGCGGCACGTGGAACCCCGCGCCCGGCACATGGAGTCGACCGAAGTCGCCCGCGTTCCTGGCACGCCGACCGGCAAATCCGCCGGATCGTGCGGTCGCCGGACACACCACATCGCCCGGCACGCCGAATCGCCGGAGGAGAGGCGGACAGTGCTCGACGGTCAGCGGCGAGGGCGGCTCACAGCAGGCCGTACCGCATCGCGTAGGCGACGATGTGCGGCCGGTTGCGCAGCCCCAGACGCTGGATGATGCCGTGGATGACCGTCTTGACCGTCCGCTCGGAGTAGCCGAGCTTCGCGCCGATCTCGGTGGTCTCGAGCCCCTCGGCCATCATCCGCACGACCTCGACCTCGCGCCCGGTCAGGCCCCCGGCGCTCAACCCGGCCTCGCGGAGGACCCCGTCGTGCAACTCCCGCAGATGCTGCAGCAGATTGCCCACGAGCCGCGGGGGCAGCACCGCGGCGCCGTCCGCTGCCGCCCGCACTGCGTGCACGAGCCGCTCGGCGGTCACGGCCCGGCGCGGCAGGACGCCCATCACGCCGCACTCGACGGCGAGCGGCAGCTCCGCGGCGCCCAGCTCGTCGACGACCAGCACCACGGGCGGCCCGCAGGACACGCTCTGCCCCGCGTCACCGGCGCCGGGCGGCGGGACGGCGGCGGGCGGCGGGCCGGCGACGGGCGGGCGGCGGAGGTGCGGGACGACCCGGTCGTCGAGGCGTGGGGCGGCCCAGACCAGGACGTCCGCGGCGGCGCCCGGGACGAGGGTCAGCTGCGGGGCGGCCCCGATCAGGCCGGCGAGCCCGGCGGTGCGCAGCGGGTCGGTGCCGCGGACGGCGACGGTGACGGTCATGACTCCCCCGAATCTCTCTCAGAGCGCACCGGCGGCTGCGGCGGCGATCTCGTGGTCCTGCTGCGGCGTGCCTCCTCCGGCGCCGACCGCGCCGATGACCACCCCGGCGGCGTCCTTCACCGGGACGGCGCCCGCGACGAAGGCGAGCGGCACGCCGGCCGCGGTCGGCAGGGTGAACAGCGGCTCGCCGGGCAGGACCGAGCTCGCCAGGTCCGTCGTCGCGGCCCCGAAGTAGACGGCGGTGCGCGCCTTGGCCAGCGACGCGTCGATCGATCCGAGAGCGGCGCCGTCCATCCGGGTGACCTGCACCACGTGGGCGCCGCCGTCGACGACCGTGATCGTGTACGGGATGCCCAGCTCCTCCGCCCGCGCCACCGCCACGTCGGTGAGCGACTGCGCCATGGACAGGGGCAGCGTGGTGGGTGAGATCTGCAGGACGGCCTGGGTCATGGGCTGCCTCCTCTTCGCCGGCTCCAGCCTGCCTCGCCGGGCCCCCGGCGTCATACGTCGGAAGACTGGCCGCCGCACGAAACGACGTGTTCTGCGTGACATGGTGCCCGGCCGGATCGCGGGCTTAGATCGAGAGCCTGAGCCGACGAAGGGAGAGCGATGACCACCCGGATCGCCGGCCGCGCACCCGAGCTGGCACAGCTCGCCCGGGCCCGCGGCTCGGCCCTGACCGGCCCGCACGCCGTGCTGATCACCGGCGAGGCGGGCGTGGGCAAGACGACGCTGCTCCGCCGGGCCGTCGCCGACGCCGCGGCGGCCGGCTTCCGCACCGTGACAGCGTCACCACCCGCACAGGCGGTGACGCCCCCAGGAGCGACGGCAGCGAAGGGCCACGCGCCGGCAGGTAGGTCAGCCGCCCACGCCGTGCTCGCAGGGCTGCTGGCGGCCGGCACTCTGCCGATGGCCCTGCGCCGTCCGCTGGAAGAGTGGCTCGCCGGCGCCCCCACCAGCGCTGTCTCCTTGCGGCTGGCGACGCTCGCAGTGGTGCTCCACCTGTGCCGCACGGCTCCCCTGGCCGTCGCGATCGACAACGTGCGCGAGGAGGACGCCGAGGCGGTTCTGCTGCTGCAGTTCGTGGTCCGGCGACTGCGCCGCGAGCGCTTCCTTCTGCTGTACGCGGCCAGCAGTCTCGAAGCGTTCGGTGCGGTCGCCGCGGAGGTGACCGTGCTGGCCGTACCCCCGTTGCCGGAGTCGGCCGCGGCGGGGCTGCTCGACGCGTACCCCTCGGCGCCGACCGGCCGGATCCGCGCGAGCATCCTGCAGCATGCCGGTGGCAACCCGTTCGCGATCCTGGAGCTCGCCCGGCGCGCCGCCGGGACGGGGCCCACCGAGCCGCTGCCCGCGCTGCGGTTCCGTCCCTCCGGTCCGCTGGCGCGCACGTTCGCCCCGGGGCTGACCGCGCTGCCGGAGGCGACACGCCGGGTGCTGCTGCACGCCGCCGCGGCCGGCGCCGACCCGCTGGGCAATGTGCTCACCGCCGCCGGGGCGGGCCTCGCGGACTGCGGGCCGGCCGAGCTGGCGGGGCTGATCCAGGTCGTGGGTGGACGGCTGACGTTCCGGCACCCGATGGTGCGGGCGGCGTGCTACTTCACGGCCGCGCCCCGGGAGCGGCAGGAGGCGCATTCCCGGCTGGCCGCGCTGCTCCCGGCGGACAGCGGTCAGCGCGACTGGCACCTGGCCAACAGCGCGGAAGCGACCGGTGACCTGATGGCGCTCGCGTTCGAGCGGGCGGCCGACGAGGCGGTGCGGGCCCGCCGCGGACTGGAGGCCGCCGGGCTGCTGCAGCAGGCGGCCGAGTGCAGCACCGATCCGCGTGCGGCGGCCCGGAGGTACGGACGGGCGGCGCAGGAGGCCCTCCGCTGCGGCGACGTGGTCTGGTCGGCGGCCCTGTGGCAGCGGGTCATCGAGACCACCGACGACGACGTGACGGTGGGCACGGCGGCGATCGGGCTCGGCAATGTGATGATGTTCCAGCCCGCGCCGCACACCTTCGCGCTGGCCGAGCGGCTGCTCCGCGCCGCCGTGCCGCCGGAGCTGGCCATCGCCCTGGGCAATGTGGCCGCCCGGGTGGTGATCGCGGACGGCGACCCGGCCGACCTGCCCCGCCTGCGCCGGATCCACGCCCGGGTCGTGGAGCTGGCCGGGCCGGCCGAGGTCCATCACGAGGCGGAGCCGGCCGACGAGGCGCCCGCCCAGCTGGCGATGCTGCACGCGATCGCCGACCCGGGCAGCTGGGCCGGGCAGTGGGGGCCGCTCGCCGCGTCGCCGATCCTGCGCACCCTCGCCGGCGACGCCGAGCGGTCACGCCTGATGAGCGTCGGCGGGGTCGCCCTGGCGCTGGACGAGACCGGCATCGCCCTGGACCACTACCGGCGGGCGCTGCACCACGCCCGCGCCGACGGGTCGCTCGGGCTCACCCTGATCATCGCCGTGGCGCTGGCCGAGGTGCTGTTCGACCTGGGACTGTTCGAGGAGGCGGAGGCGGTGCTGACCGAGGCCGACGACGCGGCCCGGGCGGACAGTGTCATGGGGATCCGGCGCCGGCTGCTCGCCCAGCACGCCGCCCTGGCGGTTCGCCGCGGCCGGCTCGACCGGGCCCGGCAGCACCTCGACGCCCTGGGCCCGCCGCGCCCGGAGGACGACTCGATGGTCCGCATGCTCGCCCACCGGGCAGCCGGCCGTTACGCGGCGGCCACCGGCGACCCGGCCGGCGGCTACGAGCGGCTGCGGCTGATCTTCGCCCCGGACGGGACCCCGCTGCACTACCTGTGGTGCTCGTGGACCGTGGTCGAGGTGGCCGCCGCGGCCGTGGCGGCGGGGCGGCAGGCCGAGGCGAGCCGGCTGCTGCGGGCCGCCCGGGAGAAGCTGTCGTGGCTCAGCCCGCGCCGGCGCTGGTCGTGGGACGCCGCGCTCGCGATCCTGGAGCCCGGCGACGACGGGGCTTGCCTGGCTGAGCTGCTGGCGGCGCCAGGGTCGGCCGCCGACGGGCCCTACGACGTCGCCACCGTCGAGGTGCACCACGCCGACCGGCTGCGACAGCGGCGCCGGGTGGCCGAGGCGCGGCCCTGGCTGCTCTCGGCCCTGGACACCTATCTGAAGATCGGCGCGACGGCGGAGGCCGATTCCGTCCGGGCGAAGGTGCGCACCACGGGGATTCGCGCGGCGGGCACCGGCAACGCGGCCTTCGACGAGCTGACCGCCCAGCATCAGCAGATCGCGCGGCTCGCCGCCCGGGGTCTGTCCAACAAGGCCATCGCGGATCGCTTCGGGCTGTCCCCGCGGACGATCGGCTTCCACCTCTACCAGATCTATCCGAAGCTCGGCATCGCCCGCCGCGAGCAGCTGCGCGCCGCCGTCCCGTGGGAGGAGCGATGATCGGGCGGGCGGATGAGCTGCGGCTGCTCGCCGCGGCAGTGGCCCCGGGCCGGACGGACGGCCTGGCGGTCGCCGTCGTGGCCGGCGGCGGGCTGGGCATGACCGCGCTGCTCACCGCGACGGCCCGGGAAGCGGCGCAGCGTGGTTATCGGGTGCTGCATGCCACCGGTCGTCCCGACGAGCGGGAGCTGCCCGGGCTGGTCCTTCAGCAGCTGTTGCAGCCGCTGCGCCCGGTTGTCGTCGAGCTGCCCCCGGACGAGCAGCCGGCCGCAACCGCAGCCGTGACGCTGAGCACCGATGACGCCGCAACGCTCGCCGCCGGCGCCGAGGCGCTGCTGAGCGCGCTGGCCCGCCGCTCCCCCGTGGCCGTCGTGACCGACGACCTGCACTTCGCCGACGAGCTCTCCCGACAGGTGCTGACCCGGCTCCTGACGGACCTGCGCTGCGATCCGGTCGTCTTCCTGCTGGGGGTGCGCCCGGACCACGCCGCGCGCCTCGGCCCGGTCCCGTCCCGGCTGGGCCTGGCGCCGCTGCTGCCCGCGGACGCCGGCACGCTGCTCGCTTCCCAGCCCGGCCTGCCCCGGGGGCGCGGCCGCCTCGACCTGCACCGCCGCGCCGCCGGGCGGCCCCGGGCCCTGCTCGACCTGGCCGCGGCGTTCGCGGGCGCGTCCGACGAGGACATCCGGCGGCTCGCACCCGCGCGCACGCTGCCGATGCGCCACCGCTACGCGAGCCGGTTCGCGGCGTTGCCGGCGGCCACCCGGGAGCTGGTGCAGCTCGCTGCGGCGCGGGCCGGCGACGAGGACCTGACCGTGCTGCTCAGGGCCGCGGCCTCCGGCGCGGCGACGGCCGAAGATCCGGTGTCCGGCCGCGATGTGGCGGAAGGCGACGGGGTGACTGGCGGAGACCCGGTCACGAGGGGCGGTGCGGCGCTGCTGGAGCCCGCCGTTGAGATGGGGTTGGCGGAAGGCGACGGGGTGACTGGCGGAGACGCGGTCACGAGCGGCGGTGCGGCATTGCTGGAGCCCGCCGTTGACATGGGGTTGGCGGAAGGCGACGGGGTGGCTGGCGGAGACCCGGTCACGAGGGGCGGTGCGGCACTGCTGGAGCCGGCCGTTGACATGGGGTTGCTGGAGGTGGAGGGCTCGACGGTCCGGTTCGGTGATCCGCTGGCCGAGATCGCCGCGTACTTGTCGGTGCCCGCGGCGGACCGGGCCCTGCTGCACGAGCGGCTTGCTGCGGCGCTGGTCAGCGGCTCGGCCGCGGCCACGATGCAGGACGCTTGCGCCGCGACCGGGCCGAGCGAGGAGATCGCCGCGGCGCTGCAGCGGTCCTGTGCGGGCGGGGCGGCGTTCGAGCGGGCCCGGGCGCTGCAGTGGGCGGCCGAGCTGACGCCGGACCCGGTCGCCGCGGCTCGCCGCCATGCCGGGGCGATGGCGGGCGCGGAGGCCGCCGGGCAGGCGAGCTGGGTGCTCGACCTGTACGCGGAGGTACGCCGGCTGGATCCGGACACCGCGCGGATCCCGGGCGTGGTGCGGACCGCCACGGCGGCGATGGTGCGCACCGGCCGGATCCGGGAGGCGATGGATCTGCTGCTCGACTGCGTCCGGCACCGGCCGCCGGCCAACCGGCTCGACGGGCTCACCGTGGCGGCCACGGCGGCGTTCGTCGCCCGGGTCTCCGGTCTGGCGCAGCATCGGGCGGTGGTCGCCGAGCTACTCGCCCGGGCCGACACCCTGCCGCTGGACCGGCCAGCGGAGCCCAGCGAGCTGTCCCGGGCCGACCTGCCGATGCTGCGCGCGTCCGCCGCCGCGGTGCTGGGCAGCCATGTCATGCATCTGCAGGTTCCCCGGCTGGCCGCGGGGCTGACGGCCGGGGCGGTGCCGCGCGCGCTGCTGTTCGCGCAGGTGGCGGACGCCGGGGGTGACACCAGGACGGCTCTGGAGCTGCGCCTGAGAGCTTTGGAGGTGCTGCGGGACAGCGGCGGCGTGGCGGGTGTTCCCGAGTTGTGGCTGCCGCTGCTGACCAATCTCATCGACACCGGGCGCTGGGCCGAGGCGGACGCCCTGGTCGCCGAGGGACGCCGGGTGTGCGCGGGCGCCGACCTGCCGCTGCTGGAGCTGGAGCTCGCCGCCGTGGCGGCCAGCCTCGCCGGCGTGCGGGGTGACGGCCCGCGGGCCCGGGAGTTGGCCGAGGGGGTGCGGTCCGCCGCCGACCTGCACCAGAACGGCCGGCTGCACGTGGTGCTGCACCAGGCGCTGGGGCTGGCCGCGTTCGCGGAGGGTGACTTCGAGTCGGCGTACCGGCATCATCGCCGGCTGTTCACCGCTGACGGCGCACCCCTCGACCCGGATCGCTCCGGCGTGTTGCTGCTCGGCACTGCCCTGTGCGCGCCCCGGGCCGGGCAGACCGCGGACGCCATCCGGCTCCTGGAAGCCGCCGGGCCGCCGGACACCGTCCGCAAGCGACTGATCGCCGATCAGGTGCGCGCGCTGCTGGTCGACGACGACGAGAGCGAGACGCTCTTCCGGCGGGTGATCGACGAGCCGCTCGCGGACACCTGGCCCCTGGACAAGGCCGTCGCCCAGCTGCACTACGGCAGCCGCCTGCGCCGCCGGCGGCGGGTCGCCGAGGCTCGCGAGCAGCTGGCGGCGGGCCTGGCCGGCTTCGAGGCCGCCGGGGCCACCCGGCTCGCGGAGTTCGCGCGCGCTGAGCTGTCCGCAGCCGGGACGCCACCCGTCCCCGGTCCGCGCCGAGCAACCGATTCGCCGTCCGCCGCCGGTCCGCCGCCCGCCGCCGGTTCGCCATCCGCCGCCGGTTCGCCAACCGTTGATTCGCGTTTCGCGGCCGGTTCGCCGCCCGCTGCCGATTCGCCGCCCGTTGGTTCGCGCTTTGCGGCCGGGACGCCGTCCGCCGCCGGTCCGCGCGGCGCAGCCGGGACTTCGGCCGCACCGGAGAGCGAGGGGTCGAGCTCGGCGGACGGCGGGGTGCTGAGCACGCTTACTCCCCAGCAGCGCCAGATCGTCCGGCTGGCGGCCCGGGGGCTGCGCAATCACGAGATCGCGGCGGAGTTGCTGCTGTCGCCGCGCACGGTGGGCACGCATCTCTACCACGCCTATCCGAAGCTGGGGGTGAGAAGCCGCCGGGAGCTGAGTGCGCTGTTCGACTGACGGCGAGTGGGGAACATGCCGGCTAGGCCGCGGGCCGGGGCGGGCGGAGGCGGCAGGTGGCGAGGGGCCGGGAGGGCGGCGGCCAGGGGGCCAGGAGCGCAGCGGCCAGGGGGCCAGGAGCGCAGCGGCCAGGGGG